>JAJFLS010000034.1 GCA_021772595.1 Opitutales bacterium | reverse complement strand
CCCGCGTCCGCAACGCAAGATCAACTCTCCACGGACGTGGGCTGAAGCTCCGCGCTACTCCCTACGACATCGCATGAGTGGCGATTTCATTTAGGGATCTCGCTCTTGATACTGTAGTGCGAGTGTGTAGGATATGGAGAATGCAGGGTATCCAGCGCCAGTGTTCGAATCTGATTCTTTTGTTAATTTGCGTGACGTTTTTCGGGTGTGCTTTTCGAAGTACGGAGTACTCGCCACGATTACGCGCGAAATCCATGAAGGGCTTCGCCGAGAAGGAGTTTACTTACGAATCGGCAATTGCGAACCCGGAAAAAGGGATTCGCACCCTGACAGGTGGCGTTGAGGCCTATTTGGCCGAGCATACAGGGATCATTTGGGATGTGCCGGGTAAGGATATCGCGAAGGTTATTGCGGCATTTCGGGCCGACGTAGTCGTCGAGGAGGACGAGGTCGACGAAGAGGGGGCTCGGACCACGACGACAGTTAGCACCTACGAACTCGACGCTTCATTGTTCAGCCAAGGGGATAGAATTTCGCAAGGGCAATGTGTTGCTGTATCGATTGATGGATACTTCCTGACCGCGTCCCATGTCGTAGATGGTGAAAGTTCTGTATTGTTTTTCGACGAGTACAATGCTCTCGAAGATATCGATACGCCAAGGCTGGTTCCTTATCGAGTTGTGTACAGAAACGAAGCAATCGATTTTGCCATAATAAAAGCGGAATTGAGTACTCCATTTTATCTAAGTTTACACGAAGATGCGCCAAAGTTTGGAGAGATCGTGTTTGCTGGAGGCTCGCTAAACGGTGGACCTGCATCGGGCAAGATGATATGGAATATTGCGATCGACACCGATGAAACTATAGAGGTGTTGGGCGCGAGTAATTTGGTAACCAACATACCGATAACGGGTGGCGATAGTGGCGCTCCCCTCATCGACAATCTCTGCCGAATGCACGGAGTAATGCCCGCGACTGGGGAGTATAAGCAATACCCAAGAAAAATGTTCACGGAAGCGGTACGAGTCAGTCCTGAATTTGTCGATACGATTATTGAGAAGGACCGAACTGAATACCCTGGCAGTGGGAGTGAGTGAAAAAGGATTCATCCTTACCTGTTGATATTAGAGGGAATACGAACAGGGACGGTGGTCAATTGTCAACAAAACGCAGAGCAGTTTCGGTAGTCTCGAAGCGTCCCTCTATTCAGACAGTGAAAATGTTAGATTCCAGTCGACTAATTCTACAGAACTAGAGACAGCCTCATTCCGCGCTTTACCGTCTATCCTCTTAAGGAACATTGAACCTTGAGTGGAGTCGTCCACTTAGGTAGGCTCTAGTTGTTATAGCCATGATGAAATTTCATAATTCGGTGCGGGCGTTTCTTATTTGCGGATTGCTAGCAGGATCAGTCCGCGCCCAGAGCCATGATCTCTATGTTTGCGCGAGCCTGGACGTGAATTTTATAGTCGGTTCCAATACGAATCCGGAGAACGGAGTCTTCCGTTTACGGGATGATGGGTCTTGGGAGCATATCGGGATCAACGATCCCTTCTCAACCGCGATTACGTTCGATCCTCGAGATTCGAGGGTGTTTTACACCGCGACTTTGAATGGCGTGTTGCGCACCTTGGACGGAGGGACGCGCTGGCGAGAGATGACTCGTTGGGATATGGCCCAGCCGCAGGACATTGCGGTGGATCTCAATGAGCCCGATACGCTCTATTTGGCGCTACGGGAAGGGATGGCGGCGTCTTTTGATCAAGGAATGAATTGGTCCTTTCAGCAAAACGGATTGCCGGAGCAGGGACGTTACGCTCAGGTGGTGGCGGTTGATCGCGCTCAAGCCGGTCGAGTATTCGCTGGGTGCGAGATCGGTATCTACCTTTCGGAAGATCGGGCGGCTTCCTGGACTCGTGTCTTGGCGACGGAAGAAACGGTGAACGATGTTCAGCAGTCTCCGCATGATCCGGATCGGTGGCTCGCCGCAACTCAGAGCGCGGGAGCTTGGATGTCGGAAGACGGCGGAGAATCTTGGGAGCAATTGGACGACGTGCCCTCAAATGCCACGCTCTACAATCTGGCCTTCGATCCCACGAATGCCATGCGCATGGTGATTGGCAGTTGGATACACGGTGTTCACACATCCGAAGATGGAGGCCAGACATGGCAGACGCGAAATGCCGGACTCCCGACGTCTCACCACGTTTGGCGGGTAGCGGTCCATCCGGATAGCGGTCGTCTTTACGCGGGGGTTGTGGAAAGCGATCTCTTCTTTTCCGACGACTTTGGCCGGACATGGACGGGTGCGAATTTCACGGGTTCGCAGATCGCTGAATTCAAATTTGTGCCGAAAAACTAACTACGGTTGCCACTGCCATGAAAACCTCAATTTTTGCCAACCTAGTCGCCGCCACGGTCGCGGTGGTTCAGCTAGCGGCTCAGCCTTCTTTTGTGGCGCCTCCGCCCGATGGCACGGTGGTGGATGACGCCGCTTTGCGACGTTCGCAGTATCTGGATCGAGTAAACGAGGTCATCGATTGGCGCGTCGGGTTCGCCAATCTGGATCTGGCTAATATGGACCTGCGTTCAGTGAAAGCTATGTTGGTGAGGAGCCAGAACCTGAGTCTTTGTTCCCAACGGGTGATCGTTCTTATGCCGAGCCATCCCGGCGGACCGTTTGGGATGCTTAATGCGGTGCAAACCGCTTATTTGGGTCGCAATAAACTGAGCAACGCAGCGCAGGAAGCGATCCGAACTCCTTGGCGGACCACGTATCAACAACGTGGAGACACCGAGAATCACTTCGTGCTCTACTACACGTCGATGTATCTGATGTGCCAACTCTACCCCAATGAGGCCGGGAGCGAATGGTTTAACGGGAAGAGTTCATCCGAGAATTTTGCCGAAGCGCAGGATTATTTGCTGCATTGGATGGATGTGATCACTTCGATTGGGAGTGGTGAGTTTAACTCGACGACCTACATTGCGGAATATGCGGTCCCAATGCTCAATTTGGCGAGTTGGGCGGATGATCCAGAGTTGCAGCAAAGGGCGCGTATGATACTGGATTGGTTGTTCGCTGATTTGGCGGTCAATACGCTGGATGGCATGTTGCGCGGCCCCAATTCCCGCACCGACGATGTTGCGGTGGTGGAACGGTGGAATACTTCCAACAGCTCCCAATTCGCGTGGCTGAATTTCAACGCCTGTTCGCCTCGTCAGAATTTCGGCGCCTTCGGCTATGACTATGCGTATGTAGCGGCCAACTACGAGGTGCCGGAAGTGATTTATCGGATCGCAATGGATCGATCGGGCGCGGTAAGACAGCGCGACTCGAAGCGGTCGGAAGTTCGATTTCGAGGTCCGGACGCCGGTGTTGCCCCGGTCTACAAAACCAACTACATCACTGACGAGTATGCCGTCGGGTCTTACCAAGGCGGATTGGGTGGGCGGATTCAGGAACATGTTTGGGACGTTACGTGGACCGTGCCTGATCCCCGAGGCGTGCATAATACGATGTTCTCGAACCATCCGTTTTCCTCGGCTCAGGCATTGCAGGCGTTCTTTGCGGTTTATCCTGATACCTTTATCGAGCTGCTCTCTCTCGGCGGGAAACCTTCCTATGACGCGCCGGATAAGCTGCTGAGCTCCTCGCCCTACGAGCGGGTTTTTCAACACAAGGATACCGTAGTCGCGCTATACGACATTCCGGCAGGAACTCGATTTCCGCAGATCAACGGATTCTTTTCGAAAGACCTGATCAACCTTACGGAAGATTCGTCCGGGTGGATCTTTGCACAGGGTGGCGACACCTTCCTCGCCTATCGCCCTTTGCAGGATTATCATTGGATTCCCCACCAAGGTTATCGTCGTATTGCCTCAACCACTCCGGGGGCTGT
Source organism: Opitutales bacterium (assembly GCA_021772595.1). Taxonomy (GTDB): domain Bacteria; phylum Verrucomicrobiota; class Verrucomicrobiia; order Opitutales; family Opitutaceae; genus Pelagisphaera. Next base: position 4,362 of record JAJFLS010000034.1, on the reverse strand, counting down.
GTTTGAGCGGTTCGATACCGGCAGTCAGGTTTTGGTCAGTCCGCATCTGAAAAACGGCACGATCGTGCAAGCCGCGGCCGCGTCGGAGTTTCAGGATTTCACGAGTTTCAAGAATGCGATTCGCGCTTTGCCGTTGGACTACGATCTCGATCCCACTCCCGTAGTGCGCTTGCGCACATTGCGCGGAGAGCAAGTCACATTCGCATATGACGAAGCTCCGCAAGTCAATGGACGAACGGTTGATTATTCTGAATGGAAACTGTTCGATGGACCGTCTCTCAACGCTGAGCGGAACTCGCGCAGATTGGTGCTCACGCACGGCAATCTCCGCCGCGTGATCGATTTTAATACTCTGACATTGGCAGATACTGCAGCGGATCCTTTCATTACTCCCGCCGGGGGTGATTTTCCGAACCAAGTGGTCGTGAAGCTTGGATCACCGGATCCGCAATCGGTCGTTCGATACACCGTTGATGGTTCGGAACCGCACGTAGCTTCTCCACTCTATAACGGACCTTTGACGCTTACAGCCTCAGCCACAGTTAAGACGCGGACCTATGCTGCCGGGATTGCTCCTGGAGATGTAATAAGCGCCTATTTTGAGGTTTGGCCGGTGCAGACCGCTCATATTGAACCCGTCGGAGGTATCCAAAATGTGGGCTTAACGGTGACCGGACCATGGACTGCGGAGACCGACGATGACTGGATCGAACTGGTCAACGAAAGTGGAACCGCAAGCGAACTCGAACTCGTTTTCGACGTGAACGGAAGCAACCATCTCGGCAACAGAACGGGCCGAATCCAAATTAGATCGGGCGAGGAAGCCGTGCAGTGGATTACGGTCGAGCAATCGGGCGTGGCGGGTTCCGCTCCGCTCAATCTGTCAGCACGCGCGCAGGTAGGAAATGGCGAGAATATTTTGATCGCCGGTCTGGTATTGGCGGGGCCGGAGAAGACGAAACTCATCGTCCGCGGGGTGGGCCCCGGATTGCAATCGTTTGGCCTGCAAGACACGTTGCCTGATCCGGCGATTACGATCTACCGAGGCTCGAATCCGATCCTGTCGAATGGAGATTGGGAGGAAGCCCCTGATGATTTAACGGCTTACTTTGTGCAGGTGGGCGCATTCCCGCTGGAGAATCAATCCGGAGATTCGGCCCTTTATATGGAATTGGAACCGGGTGCGTATACGGTGCATCTGGCGGACTCGACGGACCGACAAGGTGTTGGACTTGCCGAAGTCTATGTAGTCGAACCTCAGGTTTCAGGCTCGGGGTTGGTCAACCTCTCGGCTCGCGCGGAGGTCGGCTCAGGAGCGCGGGTATTGATACCCGGTTTTGTGATCGGTGGTAGCGAGCCCCGCCGCGTTTTAATTCGGGGAGTAGGCCCCGGTTTGGGTCCGCTCGGAGTCACAAACTTTTTGGCCGATCCAGAGATCGAGGTTTACGAAGGGCAGGATCTGCTCGCCCAAAATCTTGATTGGTCCGACTCTGACCCCTCCGTGCTCACGCAAGCGTTTATCGAAGTGGGGGCGCAGATGTTGGAAGCGGGATCGAAGGATGCCGCGATTCTCATGGAGCTCGATCCGGGTGTTTACACGGCTCACATTCGCAGTTCCGATGGCAAGCTGGGAGTGGCGTTGTTGGAAGTCTACATTCTACCCTGAGGGGAATGAAGACGGGTCAGTCTTGAATGGCGCTAACTTAAGGGGGTCGCTCGGTCAATTGGCCTGCAAACAGTAGGTCAGTGCTTCAGCCTGACTTCATCGAACCAGCGCGTGCAAGATCGCACTCGCCAGCAGTGATTTTGATTGAAAGAACTGTATTGGGAAACTCTGAGGAGTCAGGCTGAAGCACTGACCTACTTGATCCATCCTATGCTTAAGTTAGCGCCATTCGGATCAGTCCTTGCTTTTTGGCATACTATGAAGATTGAAAGTCGAGCTGATCCCTAGTTGCGTCCCTGCATTCCCTTGAGCGGGAGTGAGAGCGAATCACCGAGAGCGACGTCCTTCGAGCATATCAATATGCACAGTTTGCCCCCTTGGATTCCCCCAAGAGATTCGCTACGACTCATGCGAAGGGCTTTTCGGGCCGTCAGACGATGTCCAACCCCTTGAACAAGTCCTGATAATCCCGGCCGATGCGAATGAAAGTTCCCCGGCTCGACAAAGGCTACCTTCCTTGGTTAGATTTAAGAAATGAAACATTCCATTCTGCCCTCTACGTTTGCTGTTATCCTTTATCTTTTTCTGGGATGCGCCCCCGCAAGAGATGGAACTGCGCTGATTCAAGGCGTCTGGAAGGTAAACAAGATTGTCGACCTGGACCAAAAGACAGAGACCGATCCCGGAAGCATGTACTATGTAGTGACAAAAAGATTCATTATGACGGTCGGAGGCAAAGAGGATCGTCCGGTCATCAAAAAGAATTTTGCCAATATGACACCAGAGGAGATTCTTTCCCAACTGCCTGCGGGTGCGGGTATCATGGAATACGAAGTGAAGGACGGAAGCATTCACCGCACGACCCTCTTCGCGCTCTCTGAATATTTCGAAGGAAAATTAATCGTCACCGAGTTTGAAGTCGATACGGACAAACTGGTTTTTCGTGACAATCACCATGCCGACGGTCACCTCCGAGAATGGCGCATGACGCGTGTGGAGTAATTACCGGTCTCGTATTATGTATCCGAAATATGGAGTTATCACACATTCTCCTGACTTCATTTTCCATCCCTGAAGGGGATTAGAACGGGTCAGCGGTCAAGGGGCTGTTGCCCAAATCGCTCATTTCAATCTGGTGTGGTGTCTATGTGACGTACCTGTCATCAGTAACGAACACGGACGCCATCGACATCCAAGGAGTAGTCACCCAGAAGGACTTCACCTGTTGCGGTATCCATCAGAATCGTGGCCGGGTCTTCGGGCAAATCCAAGCGAATGGTCTGGCCGTTGCGTAGTTGCGCGTCGCGGGAACCGCCGCTTAGGCTGTGCATGACGAGGATGACGCCGGTACCGTAGAAGAAGGAATCCGGTTCCCCGTAATTGTGCGCTCCACATTCCCGCAGGATAACGCGCATGGGTTCGGCAGCTTTGCTCGGCAGGCTTGCAAACCAGGCTGTGTGATCTGCAAAGGTCTTTCGCGCGATAGCAGTTTAGCCACTGGAGGAGTGTCCCCGGGCTTTTGCGACTCGGTCCGTGCCCACTCCATTTGGGCGAAAAATTCAAAAAGGATACTATTGCGGTCTTCGTGTCGGCGCACAGCATCGAACCAATGCTTTTCCCCCGCGTTGAATTTCATGGAAAATCTGTCTGAAAATCTCCCCACCTCGGGATCCGGGGCAAAAAAGCGCACCCTCTGGTTTCACCTGCATTTTTGGGTAGGATGGATCGCGGCCGTGCCGATTGCCTTGGTCTGCCTTACCGGTGCCTTCTTGGTCTTCGAGCAGGATCTTTTCAGGTGGGAGCATCAGGAGTTGTTTCAACTCGAGGAGACCGGGAATGCGCTTTCGATCCAGCAGATTCTGGAAACGTACCGTTCCGCCGATCCTCCGTTGCAGGTGAATCATCTTGGGATTCCAAAACTTCCTGAGTATGCCTATAGCGCTTTCTGCACTGAAATCCGACCGGAGGGAAACCGGGGTGCCGGGCGTGTATTCCTGAATCAGTACACCGGCGAACTTACCCGCTTGAGCGACGGGTTCTCGATGAGTAGAAGCTTGATTGATGTCCATCGGCATCTGGCTGCCGGACGGACCGGGCAGCTCGTGGTGGCGATCAGTTCCCTGGCCCTCGCGATCACTGGTCTCTTTGGCCTGATTCTCTGGTGGCCTTTGCGCGGCCGAACCTTTGTCCGAGCCTGGAAACGAGGACGGGCCTTGGACTGGCACAACGCGCTGGGCCTGGCCGCATTGGTCCCGCTTATCCTCATGGCGGTCACCGGAATAATGCTCACTTGGGGACGGGATATTTGGCCGCTGATAGATAAGCTCCAAGGTTATCCTTCGCGAGTAGTCGCGCCGGCCATAGCGGTTTCCGAGGGGGAGGGGAAGGTGTCGATGGACTTGGTCGTTGAGCGAGTGAGGACGGAGTTGCCCGGCAAACGGATTACCGGCATTCAGCCTGGCAACGGAAGCAACGCGATAAAAGTCTTCCTCGATGCAGACGGAAACAACCTGCAGCTCTTCATGGATCCTCATACCGGCGAAGAATTGGGGCGCTTTGAAGGTGGGGGGACCGGTCCGGTGGGCTCGTTTCGAAAGGTTTTCGGCCGTTTCCACACTTTGGGCTACTATGGCCTTTTCGCCCGCGTTATTTGGGGGCTGTTTTCTTTCGGTGGAACGGTTCTTGTGATAACCGGT
>JAJFLS010000330.1 GCA_021772595.1 Opitutales bacterium | reverse complement strand
CGGCGCGAGCGTGGTCGGGGTGCTTCCGCAGAGCCCGGCTGTGTGGGAGACTTCCTGCTTGCGCAGGTCTCTGAGTTTCTCCCACAAAAGTTTCGGGTAGATGGGAGCCTTGATCGGCTCCATGTTCCAGAATGAGCCGGGGCTGAAATAGAGATGGGCGTTGGATCCTCTGGATTCGAGAAGCTCTTTCTTAGGCTTCTCCTCGTCGGCGAACTGGTTGAAGAGTCCGGAAAAAGTGAAGTCGACGGCCCAATCGTATTTCGGGTGTTTGTAGTCGAGGTTGAAGCCTTTCGAGACGAGCGTGTTTGTTTCGAGTTCGATGCCGTCTTCGACTTGATCCCAGATATGATCTTGTTCGGCGTAGAACATTTCGCTGCGCAGCACGCAGTTGAAATCTGGATTCACTGTCCGACCCGCGTCGCGGATGGTTTTCATGAAGCGAATGATGTTGTCCGCCGCGGCTTCGGCGATCGCGTCGTCGCCTTTGAATTCGCGGATGACGTAGCCGCCGCCGTTGCGGCCGACGTAGAGCGAGCTGGTGTATTCGAAGCCGGCGCCGCTGTCGTTTGACCAGATGGTCATGTAGTCGATATTGGGCGCTTCGGTCATGATCTTGCCGAGCATTTCCGAATAATGGTTGAGCACGACGGGGTGGGCAGTCGTCAAATTGTAGCGCGGGCGAAAGCTTCGGAGCGGGTGGTCCACGCGGGCGCCTCGAAGCATCGGATAGCGTTCCAGCAACTCATCGGGAACCGAACGTGGCTCGAAGGAAAGAATGCCCGCTCGGAGGCCGTACTTTTCTGCGAGCTGAGCGGAATGCTTGAGCTTGTTCAGGTTGGCCTGGAGGTAGTCGTAGGGGTAGATTCCTTTGTTTAACTTGCTGTAGACGAATTGGTCCAGCGCCGCGCAATAGGTGTAGAACAAGTAGAGCAGTTCGCCAGGAGCCGCTTTCTCGTAGGGGAAATTAGCGCCGAAACCGTTGACTTCTACGTGAGTGTATCCAAGGCGAGCCATCTCGCGGATGTGGTCTTCGGGATCGAATCCTCTGGTCGTGCGGGCGTGATTGTTGAGCAGCGAGTCGTATGCGGGACGAATGTGCTTGAAGGTCGCGTGGAGCAACTTCCCCTCACTGAATTCGGAGGCGTCCTGGTCGGCCCAATCCTCGATGACCCGACAGACCAGTCGATAGAGAAACCAGGTGTGCGAAACGTACAGCTCGAGCCCGTGGTCGGTCGAAGCCCGCGCGAACATCCACTCGTCCTGGTCGGAAGTTGGGACGCCTCTAGCATTGGCTTCGTCGGCGGAAAGGACGCCCAGCGTTACCTTGGATGAAGTGGCTGGGGCGTCGCCGTGTTCGATTCCGGTGTTTTGGGAAAGCGTTGATTGAAGGAGCTCGCCAGAGGTCTTTTCTACAGCGATATCAGCGTGTAGGCAGACGATAGTCTGCGTCGATGCGAGATGTTGGGCGATCTTCATAGGTCAGGTATTGGCTTGCGATCTTGAGGGCGACTTCGTGTCGGTTTCGTGCAGCCGATATCGATAGTGTTGCCAGTTAGGATTGGGAGGATCGAATGTCTTTTAGGTTTACGATAAATAATAGGACTCGTGGTATTCTGGGCCGATTCGAAGCACTTGTATTTGGTAGCGACCGCTCGGAGATCGGCCGCTACCAATTTGTCTTATGGACGATAACACGATAGACCGAAGGGAGGCTCTCCGGTGGATGGCTTGGCTCTCCGCCAGTAGCGTGGCGGGATCGCTGACGCTGCGCGGAGCGGAGAGGGGCGATGCTTCCCCGACTCGTCATCCGCATATCTTTATCAACGCGGAAGAGCGGACAGGATTGCGTTCCATCGCGAGCGTCCGCAAATCGATTCAGAGTGGAATACCTCGGAAAATCTGGGAGTTGATCCAGGCTGAATGCGATGCGGAGCGAGGCGTCGCGGCGATGACGGCGCGTTCGGTTTTCGAGGGACGTTATCTGGCTGCGGCCGAGCAGAACAATCCGGACTACACGATTTGCCATGCGGCGGGGCAGCGGATCCTGCGAAACGCTCTGGCGATGCTGATCACTGAAAAGGAAGTCTATCGGGAAACGGCTCTCAAGCAAATTTGGGCGTTGATAGACGAGACGGTTTGGCCGGATTGGATCGATCAGGCTCACACGCGATTCGGACATCCAGTCGATTTGCGAACGGGAATGCTTTCGCAAGATGTCGCGATCGGTTTCGACTGGCTGTATCCTTATCTTTCCGACGACGAGCGCGAGCGTATCTTGGAAGGCCTCGATCGCAGAGGTATCCAGCCATTCTTTACGAGCATGGAGCAGGATCCTTGGTGGTCGCATGATTTGAATAATTGGTACACCGTGATTATCGGTGGACTCGGTATAGCGGGAATGGCTTTGGGCGACGCGCATCCACGCTCTCAAGAATTGATCGATCTTTCATTGGGAAAGATGCGCGACTACTTGTCTATCTACGGAGCGGGCGGAGAATTCAATGAATCGGTGGCGTATTCAAATGCCACGCGCATTCCGGTCAATTATTTCTACGCATACTATTATCATTTGTCCGGCGGGAAAAACATATTGTCCGATCATCCGTTTCCCCAGACTGCCGAGTGGACGATCTATGCGACATTGCCGCCGGGAAGGTATGCGGCGTTTGGTGACGGGCATGTAGGTGCCACGCCCATGGTAGGTTTCATGACGGCGATCGCGACTGCTACACATAATCCTGTGATCCAAGGATTTTGCGAGCGGCACCTTGAAACGGACTCCAATCCGTTTCTGTTGCTCTGGTTTGATCCGAGCATTGAGAGCTCTAGTCCGGAAGGCCGCCTGCCTCGCGGTCGAGCGTTTCGCGACAACGGCGCGCATCTATATAGCCGCACGGATTGGAATCCGGAATCCACTGCGATGGTGGTTTACGGCAAGGCGAAGCGAGATCACAACCACGACCACAATGATGTGGGCCAGGTTTGTATCGATGCGATGGGGCAGCGAATGATCGTCGATCCGGGATCGCCCTCCGCTTATCCGGCAGATTTTTTCGAAAAGAATCGCTGGAAGTATTACAATGCGTCGACGGTCGGCCACAACGTCCCGATGTTTGGAAATCGCGAGCAACGCTCCCAGGCGCATACGCGCGGAGTCAAAGGCGGGATCGATTTCGACAGTATCAATGGGCGTATCCTTCAGGCTGATTTCGACGACGACAAAGGCGGTTTCTGGCAGCTGGATCTGAGTCGGGCGTATGACGGAGTGGCGAGCGTGACGCGTACCGTGGTGCATCTGTTTCCCGGCTTCGTGGCCGTCCTCGATGAGGGCGAGCTTGTTGAGGCTGAAGAAATCTCGCTTCGCTGGCACACGATCGAGCCGGCGCCTCCGAGCGACAGAGGTGATTTTCTAGTGTCCAGTCAAGGAGTCGGATTGGCTGGACGTGTCGAAGTGGTGAAGGGGAATTTGATCGGGCACAAAATGCGTCGCCAAATCTATGAGGCCCCATTCGATCGCGAACGCTCAGGAGGTCTTCTGGAGCAGCGCCGAGAGCCCTATGTGGAAACGAGTTTGCTCGATAAAAGTTACCGGGTGTTGACGCTATTCGTGCTCATTCCGGATGGCTCGTCGACTGAGGGTTGGAGCAACGATGGAGAAATCTGGTGTATTCGAACTGCTGATGCGGAATGTCGGGTTCGCTTAGGCGAGTCTATTCTCACGGTAACCAATCTATCGAACGATACAGAGATTCAAGTGGAATTGAGCTGAGCCCAACTCAACCCACGCCGTCCCGCTGAGCGGGACGACGTAGCTACACCGGGAATCCGGTGTGGAAAATTCTGTGATATTCTTACGCCCTATCAGAATTGTCTTGCGGGCGGTAGCCTAGCTTCTCTTTGGTTTCGGTTAGGTCGAAAATTCCGTATTGGCGATTTTCGCTGGTGGCATAGGCGACGAGGTAATCGGTCTCGATTTCGATTGCGTGGCGGAAAAACTGGATACAGTCGCGCTTGCTGAGGTAGAGGGCGCGCAAATGGCTTTCCATCTCCTTGCCGTCGTGGAGCGCAGGATCGTCAATGACAGGCGTCCAACCAATTCTCAAAGCTACGAATTGGATTCCGGCTACTTTGGAATAGTAACGGCCGAGGTTCTCGCCAAACAATTTGGAAACGCCGTAGATCGAATCGGGGAAGGGTTCGTCGCTCAACTTGAATTTGCGCGTGATACTGGCGTCGGTAAGGTTCGGCTTATTGTCCCGCATGTAGAAGCCGTGCTGGGTGTGGTTGGTGCTTGCGAAGACGATTTTATTGACACCGGCGCGAATGGCTTCGGCGAATACATTCTGCGTTGCGATTATGTTGTTTGGGAGGATTTCTTCCCAAGGAGCTCGAGCGCTGATCTGAGCGGCGAGGTGGACGACGCAGTCTAGGCCGTCGAAGATTCCTTTGACTTGATCCGGGTCAGATAGGTCGGCCTGAGTCGATTCGTAGTCGACTGTATCCAGAGTGTACAGACGTAGATCGTATTCGTCCGCTAATGCGACGCGTAGGGCCGAACCTACGTTTCCGTCCGATCCTGTGATTCCGATTTGTTTTTTCGCTGTCATGGGAATTGCTAGAGAAACTAGTTAAGACTTTCGTATCAAGCTTCGAGGGTTTTGTCGAAACAGAGGGAAGCAATTATTTCTGTTACCTATTGTTTTGCGATCGATAGATGATAAGGTTGCCTGTCTCCAAGAGGTGGTACGCAGCTGGCAAACCGCTTGGCTTCGACCAAATTCGCCTCTCTATTCAGCCAATTCACGGAGACTTGCTTTCGGGGGGAAGCCGGGAATCAAAGTGGATCCAGTCCACATCCAGACTTTCTGCTTCCGCTTTCCGGATAAAAAGCCAGAGGGCTTGTTTTCCCGTGATGTCCGGATTGGCCTCGAAGGGAATGGTTTGCCATTTTTTTCCTATATTTGCAGTCGGAGGGATTTTGATGCGGGCGATATTCTGATGCCATACTTGGTCTGCCATTAGCCAGATTTCCACTTCCTCTTTTCCAGTCTTTACACGGATGGTGCCCCCGGTGGCGCCCGATTGGAAATCAATGTACTTGAAGGCAACCTTTGCCCCGCGGGACAGCTTTGCCAGGACCTCTCGGCCAGGACCGTCAACCCGGACCATTCCACCGCCTATAATCAAGCAAGCGCGAGCGGCAGAAATCGGCTCAAATGCGCTTAGGGGCGGTCCGGCTCCCTGCGTGGTCATTTCAACTTCCGGGATGGAGCCATCCATGCGGAAGGTAATCGGTTCCATGCAAGCTTTTCGCATGGTGTTACAACCATGGGTGGAGCGGTGGTAAAAAACATACCACTGGTCTTTGAATTGGGCCACAGATCCATGGTTGTTCCAGTTCCCTGGATTGCAGATTCGGTTGTCGATGATCACTCCCCGATAGGTATAGGGTCCCATTGGACTCTGGCTTGTGGCGTAACCGATACAGGTTGGCATATCAGCTCGGCTGATGTCGGCATAGACAAGGTAGTATAGCTCCTTCCGTTTGAAGAGAAAGGCGCCTTCGTGGAAGTTGTGTTCCTTTTCCGACAATACATCTTTTTTCACGGAGTCTGGCTCCAGGGACTTCATGCCCGGTGCCAGTCTGGCCATTTTGAGGGAGAATTGCCCCCACAGATAGTAGGCTTGCCCGTCGTCATCGATGAATACCGCTGGATCAATTTCGTTGTATCCCTGCAGGTCCAGCTTCTGTGGTTCTAGGAAAGGGCCGGTTGGGGATTTCGATACGGCGACGCCTTGGCTAAAATTCTTGTCTGGTGTGCAGAAATACAAGATGTATTCACCATCACGGTACACACAATCCGGGGCATACAGGAAGGAATCGGTGCCTGAAGTTGCATTCCCTTTGCCTTCGGAGCGCAACACTGCGTCCTGCATCGTCCAGTCACTCAAGTCGTCTGTAGACAGCGCCGCCAGCGCTTTGGAGCAGTAGTGCTCACAGCTCTCATCCAAGGAGCCGTAGAGATAGAGACGCCCATCTTGCAATACTCTGGCGGAGGGATCTGCCAGGTATACTCCCGGTGGTGATATTGGGTTGGCCGCCGGGCAATCAGGTTGAAGCTGTGAGAGGACCAACATGGAAAATAAAATGAGCCTCATTGGTGAAGCATTGGCGGTGTTCGGGGTTCGTGAAAAGGAGTAAGGACTAATTACGTTACACTGGTATGGTTTTCAACAGAGCGTTGAGGGCTTCACTCATGGCTTCACCATACTCTACGTCGGGCTTACGGCCGAAAAGCCAGGTTGATTCCGCGGTATTATGGAGCCGCCAGGTCACTTTGCCATCAGTAGATGCACTTGCGGATATTGGATCCATGCGCCACGGCCAAACGGTGTCATCCTTCGCAGCCTCTTTGGGCAGAAAACGCCAGCCGTCCGCGCTTAAGGCGAGTACCCGACCGGCGGTATTTACCAGTGAGGCTGTTGACCACATATTGCGGTTCTCGGCAAGGATCTCTTTCCAAGCGGCTCCGTGGCCTGGTTCATTCAGAGCTTGTATAAAATCGCCACGGGCACTGCCGGAAAAGCCATAGGCAAACCAGGCTTGCAGCTTATCGGGCAGACCATCGAACAAGGTCTTGTTGGTGGTGCGCCAGTAAGTGCCGCGCTCATGTTCACGCACAAATGCACTCTTTTCAGTTCCACATGGATACCAGTAGATCGGCAGACCGCTTTTCCATAGTCCAACATAAGCGTGTAGATCCAATCCCACATTCCATTCAGTTTTGTGACCGCCAGTCGAACCAGCGTTGACGACCACCGCACGCGTTTTATCCCGCATGAGTTCGGGGTTGCGGTTGAAAGCTGCCGTCACCACACGGGCCGAGCCGACAACCGTAATCACGACCGGTTCAGAGCTATTGGCAAGTGTGTCGAGCAACATTAGGATGCCGGCCTGTTCGTGGTGCGGACGATCTTCCGCGGTGTCATCCGGGTGCGCGAGCGCTTGTATTGGACCGGTGGTTACGGGGATGTCCCTGCCCAGTAAAAAGCTGATTTGGATTAGGGGAATGTAGCCCGGGTCGCGCGGTATATCGAATCCATCCGGAGCGCCTTGCAAAAAAAGCTGTGTGACATCAAGCACGACGCCTCGTAAATCAAATTCTTCGAGTGCCAGAATGGTTGCCAGATCGATTTGGTCGTCGGGATCCTGGGGTGGGTGATAGAGATCAGTGATGTGAATGACAGGGATTGGTGTACTGACCTGCGCCTTTTGTTGAGGTGATGATTTTGCTGTCCGTGTCATGAGTGCTACCAATACTGCCGTTGCTGACGAGCAGGTCTTCAGCATGGTTCGTCGGGTCGTAATCATAAGAAAGGAAATTCAATTATTCCAATTCAATTCGCGGATAGACTGGGTCTGGGTTCGGCCTTATCAAGAGGGGAATGGGGTGGAGTTTGGCTTGCTCCACGATCCTCTGTTATTCCTCTAAAATGATTCATCGATGCGTTCGAGGGCTTTTCGATCCGAACTCATTAGAACTGTGATTTCCTGGTTGCCGGAATCGTTGGTGTTGGTCCAGATGTCGATGGCTCGGACGCCCGGATTTGGCTCGTCCCAGTAGTTGGGGGGCGGATCGATGGGGCTCGAGCGGAGAGTGAACTTGGCTGGACTGACGACTTTGAAATAGAGCGTTTTGCCGTCTTGGCGAAGAATGGCGTCGCGTTCCTGGACTTCGACTTGGGCACGGGTGAGCATTCGCCAGCGGAGCGTGGCGGGATTGCGGCCTTGTCGTTCGGTGCGTTGGCGAGCGCCTTGGATTTGGTCGGTGATTTGGAGCGTTTGGTAGTTGTGAACAGTGAAGGTTCGTTCGTAGCGTTGAGCCTGATCTTGGTAGACGTCGGAGAGATTGACAACGCCCTTTATCATTTTGGGGCCTTCGGAAAAGTCGACGATGCGAGCTGAGGCTTCGACGTTTTGATGGCGCTGGTCGATGAGCAAGAGGTTGTGGCTGTGCGGACCGATGCGAAAGACGCGCCACCGATCGGAATGTTGGCGGCGGTCCCAGAGGCCGAGCCCTTTCGATTCGAGGCTAAGATAATTTTGCGGATTGAGGTCGATAGCCCAGCGTACGCCTTCGTCTTCGAAGATGAAGCTGCCGGCGTCCATGTGAGCGTGGCTGATTGATCCGTCGCCGCCTTTGAAGCCGAGGAAGAAGGCGTCGGGATCGTTCCAGCGTTCGCGAACGAAAGCGATGGGGTTGGGTCCGTCTCCTTTCCAGTTGTTCGGGAAATCGATTTTGGCGTTCGCGTTCGTGTCATCGATATCTGGGTACCAAAGGGCCAGCATGGGGAGTGTTCGCAAGCGATCGTCATCGGCGGTCCACGGATTGTTTTGCAGAAAATCGGCCAATCCGCGCCGCAATTCGTAGAGTCCGGCTTGGCTGCCATAGCGGGAAGCGAACCAAGCGGTCACGGGTTCGAAGCGTACGAGATCGCCGTTGTCGTAGAAATTGTAGAAGCGTCCGCTGGGCGCGACCGCGTGCGTTCGAAATTTCATGGATTCGCGGAACGAGCGGTGGTCGGCCAGGCCGAAGGAATCGCTGCAAGCGTGTTCGAGCAAGTCAATCACCACAGCGGAAAAATGCGTGCCATAGGTCCAGTAGACGGGGCCTTCGGTGTAGACGCCGTCGGGATTGGTTTCGTCCATTGCGAATGGAACCGCTTTGATGGCGCGCGTGATGACTTTCTCGGCGAGATCGGGATTGCGTTCGGCGATCAGCAGGGCTCCGGCGATGAGTCCGGAGTGGCAGACTGGGTTCCAGGTA
>JAJFLS010000329.1 GCA_021772595.1 Opitutales bacterium | reverse complement strand
TATGGGTCCGGGCGAGATGCGCAATCGTTTGATTCGAAATGCGTTGGATGGCTTTGGGGGTGAGATGGAATCGTTTTTCGACGGGTTTTGTGGGATTTTACAGAATCCTGAGGAAGTCGTAGGGGATGCTTGCAAACGAAGCCGAGAAGCGGCGATTTGGGGTGTTTAAGTGTCTATGTATTTGGGCGTACGCGATTTATTCGATTTTTGGCGCTTGTAAAATGGGGCTTTGACCTTGACCTAATTGCATATCCGAGCGATTTTTACAATTCGGTCGTTCCTCTAGAAAACCATGCATAAAGCCCGCACTGCTCTCTTGATCTCGTCGTTCCTTATCGGGGCGGCGTTCAGCTATGCAGCTGAGACGCTTAGCGAGATCAGTATCGCGGTTGTGCCGAAAGGGACCGACAAGGAGCGTTGGGCGGCGATTCACGCGGGCGCGTTGAAGGCCAGCCAGGAATTGGCGAAGGATGGAGTAGACGTGAACATTCTCTGGAAAGGGAATGCGAGCTCGCATCGAGATGAGCAGATTCAAGTAGTGGATACGTTCACGGGCCAGCGTTTGAACGGCATTCTGGTGGCGTCGGTGGATCAGAATAAATTTTCTGGAAAAGTCCAAATCGACGCGAACTCGGATTTGCCGATGATCTACATCGATTCGGTTTTGGATGCGGATAAGCCGATCAGCTACGTGGCGACGGACAATTTTCAGGGAGGGTCGATCGCGGCGGATCGAGTCGGGCAGCTGATTGAGGATGTGGGGAATGTGGTTCTGTTGCGTTACAAGCAAGGAGACTCGAATTCGGAGGCTCGCGAGGCGGGATTCATCGAGACGATCAAGCGGCGCTATCCATCGATACGACTCATTTCGATCGACCAGCATGCGGGAGATTCCGAGGAACAGGCGTACAACGCTTCAGAGTATTTGCTTAATCGATATGGTCGACGGGTGAACGCGGTGTTCGCGTCGAGCTCGGTCGGAACAGATGCGATGCTGAAGGCGTTGAGGAATTTTAATCTGGCGGGGCAAGTTTTTCTGGTTGGCTACGAAGCTTCGGAATCCTCGTTGAAGGCGATCAAGTCGGGCGAAATTCAGGGCCTGGTGGTATCGAATCCGTTTCGGATGGGCTATCTAGGAGTGACGACTTTGGTGGATCACATTCAGGGCGGCAACATGCCTACGATTGTGGATACGGGCGTGACCATGGTGACTCAGGCGAATATCAGTAGCAGGGAAGTCCAAGAGGCCTTAGAGCCTTCCCTTTCGGAAGCGCTGCAGTAGGCCCCGTTTGATTCACGCGAAGTCGCAAAGACGCGAAGCTTGTCAAGGTAGGCGAGTTGGCTATCCTGGGGGTGATAACTCTTCATCGTATCATGAAAACGCGCTTACCGAAACAGTTCTATTTTCTCGTCGCGGCCGCGGTCGTTCTCGCGTTTCTGATGCGTCAAATTGATCAGGAGACGCCGGCATTGGACAAGAGCTTGATGGATGCGGAGCTGGAGCTGATGATGGGTATTCCTGCGATACCGAATCTCGCGAGCTGGCAGAAGCCTTTTCTGGAAGCGTTGAGGAAGGCCCATCGCGAGCTGGAAGATAAGGAGAGCCGCGTGGAGGGTCTCGCTACTCTAGGAAAGCTGTATCTAGCAAACGGATTTAGCAGCGAGGCCCGTCAATGTTTCAGCGCCCTGCAAACCATCCGGTCGAAGAATGCGCGCTGGTCCTATTATCTCGGGCTCGCGACACGCGATTATCAAGATAAGAAGCCTGCGATTCAAGCGTTCGAGAAAGCGTTGGCTTTAGATGGCGATTATCCGAATAGTCGATACATGCTCGGTCTCATGTATTTGGAATCTGGGCATATTCTCGATTCGGCGGAGGAATTCGAAAAATTGCTCGATCGAGTTGACTGGATGGCCTGGGCTCGATTTAGATTGGCTCAAGGACTTTATCTTGAGGAGCGCTTCAGAGAGGCAGCCGTTCAGATTGACCAATCAATCAAGGAGGATCCCGAGATACAGGAGTTCTATTCTCTAAAAGAGGAGATGGCGAATTTCACTGGCGACGTGGCGGCTGCGCGGTCGGCTCGGTTGGAAAAAGACCGACTCAGCTTCGACAAGTCGCCGTACGACCCGTGGTGTCAGGAATTATGGGAGCATTGCTTTGATTCGTTTAGACTCATGCGGTTTTCGAAATCGGAGGAGTTGAAAGGGGATCTTTCGAAAGCCGTCGCGATTCTGAACCGCGCGGCCGAGCTCGCCGAAGAGGAATCCGACATCCTGACCGCATTGGGAAGCCTTCATCTGAAACAAGGAGACCGCGAGCAAGCGATTGAGGCCTTCGAGAAAGCGATTAAAGCGGACCCGGAAAACGAGGTAGCGCGGCTCGGATTGGCTGAATTGCTGGGCGCGCGCTAGGAAAGCGACGGTTCGCCGATTGTAGGAGCCTGCTTGCAGGCGATTGTTTCGCTGGGTCATGGCGAAGGAAATCGCCTACGAATTCGCACGTTTTGTTACGAAAAGGTTACGGGAATGTTACGTCGAAGTGACTTCTTTCGGTAGTGCCAAATTACGCTCGCTACACGTTCAAATTGGTCTCAATTGGCTTAGTTGAGGATGGGTTCTGCCCAGCTTCAAAACCCGTAATTATTAAAGTAAAAATGACTACACGAAAATATTTGTATTCAATAATCATGTCTGGGGTATTGCTCGCAAACTCCACATTTGTCCAAGCGCAGGAGGATACGACGGATATTCTCATTCAAGTTTTGGTCCGGAAGGGTATTTTGTCGGAAGCAGAAGCATCTGAGATTCAGCAGGAAGTCTCAACGGTTTTGCAGGTGCAGAAAGCTGAAATCGTGGACGCCGCAGTTGCTGAAGTCGGAAACACTTATCGCCAGGCGGAGAGCATTTCGATGCCAAGCAAGCTCTCGAACATCAAGCTCTCCGGAGACGCACGCTTTCGCTACCACTATGAGAACGGTGAAAGTCGCTCGGGCGAGAACAATGATCGTTCGCGCTGGCGGTACCGCATTCGGCTCGGCTCGATCTACGATTTCAAGGAAAGCCCGTTTTCGCTTGGCGTGAGGCTTGAGACGGCGACTTCGAACGATTCGAACAACACGAATTTCGGTGGCTTCTTCGACAAGTCCGGCGGAGGGATGAACGTGGGCCAACTCTATCTTGCTTACAGGGGCGAGGATTGGCGGA
Source organism: Opitutales bacterium (assembly GCA_021772595.1). Classification (GTDB taxonomy): domain Bacteria; phylum Verrucomicrobiota; class Verrucomicrobiia; order Opitutales; family Opitutaceae; genus Pelagisphaera. The sequence continues at coordinate 9,925 of JAJFLS010000329.1, read as the reverse complement.
TCACTTTTGGCAAGCAGGGTACCTCGTTCTATCTGCCTAAGATGCTTTGGGACGGCGACCTAAATCCAGAAGGCTTGACGGAGTCGATTACTCGGGGAGCTTGGACGTTCACTGCGGGCCAGTATATCATCGACGAAGAGAACGAATCGAAGGAAACGATTGGCGGGCCATCGGTTACCGACGACGCTCTTCTGATGGCGCAGGCCAAGTGGTCGAATGGCAACGGGCTGACGCTCGCTCCGATCGTGATGGCCGCGACTGGCGGCACTTCCAACTTTTCCGAAAGCGGCACGTTTTCGGGGGCGAATTCGGTGAAGTACTTTCACGATTTCGCGTTTGTGGCATTGCCATTTGAATACGGCTTTTCTACGGGAGACGGTATTAAGCACAAGATCTTCGGAGCTTGGGGCACGAACTTGGAAGGCAACGAACTTGTAAACGATCCGGATTCCCCGTTCTTCGACGGGAATGCCGGTCAAAGCTCTAAAGACCAAGTCGCGAACCTCGGCTACCAATTCGGATCAGCGAAAAAGGCGGGCCAGCAACAATGGAGTGCCGAATATCGTTTCATGGAAGCGGGTGGCTATACGCCGAACCTATCGGACTCCGACTGGGCCAAGGGGCAGGTGAATCAGGGTGGTTACGTGGTCAACTACAAGAAGATGCTGACGGACTTCTTCAATCTCAGCGTGACCTATCTCGTGGGCGACAGCATCGACGACGATTACTTGGCGTCTCCCGGAAAAGCCGGCGACACGCAAGTACTTCTGATCGATGGCGTTGTTTCTTTCTAGATGAACGATAAATACACTGCACAATGAAATCAAAAAGACTGACAACAATTCGCCGTATCGCGTTATTGGTTACGGCGGTCGGAGTACTTTCATCGGCCAACGCCGCGGAGAAGGTAATCATCAAGGGATCGGATACGCTTGGCGCGAAGATGGTTCCTCAATTGAAGGAAGAATTCAAGGCGCATAAATCCAAGCAGGGTGTGGACGTCATATTCGAAATCGCGGCAGAGGGATCCTCGACGGGAATCGCCGCTGTGATTGACGGGACGGCGGATCTTGGCATGTCGAGCCGAGACGCCAAGGGCACTGAGACTTCCAAGGCTATGCTTGTAGGCATCAAGATGGAGCCGATCATGGTCGCCAAGGATGGGATCGCGGTCATCGTTCAAGAGAGTAATCCACTGGACGAGATCAGTTCGCGCGAAGTCGAGAAGATCTTCGCGGGCGACGTGGAGAATTGGAGCCCGATCAACGGCAAGCCCGGATCGATCTCGATCTACACGCGCAATACCTCTTCGGGCACCTACGCGGTTTTCCAGCAGATGGCGTTGCGCAAGCGGGACTACGCGCGATCGTCGCAGAAAATGGCAGGCAACGAACAGATCGCTTCTGAAGTCGCTAAGAACGGAAATGGCATCGGCTACGTCGGCCTCGCCTATATTAGAACGCCCGGCGTTAAAGTGCTTCCGGTAAATGGAGTTCAGCCCGACGACCCGAACTATTCTTTCGCTCGACCGCTGTACTTCTATCACGACGCGAATAAGGAGATGCGTCCGATCATAAAGGAGTTCGTGGAATTCTGTCTGAGCGCGGAAGGCCAGAAGATCGTCGAGTCGGTTCACTTCATTTCGATTCTTTAAGCGGGTTAGGTCCGAGCGAACGACGATTTAGAGAAGAGCGATTGTATGGGTGAAAAAGATCCATTAATTCGATACGGTTTGACTTCACGTTCCCGGTCTTTCTTGGGATTGTCGAAAGAAGATCTGTTGAAGGGGCTTTTCGGAGGAAACGTGTTTGTTTCCATCGTCGTTCTTGGACTGATCACTTTTTTCCTTTTCAAGGAAGGGGCCGGTTTTTTCGGTCAATACCGGGAGAGTCTGCTCATCCATCGCCAGTCGGGTCTCGAGTACGTCGAGATCATGCGAACGGAGCAGGACGCGTTTTCCTCGCTTAACCGTTATTTGAATGCGGTCCGAACGAAGCAGACCGAGCAATTGGCGACGAAGGGAATGGCCTTCGCGGAGATAAAGTCTGTTCTGCGCGAGGACGAGGATTTCTATTACGCGTTCGAGGATCTGGCTTTTCCACTGCGCGAGCGCGTTCTTGAGGCGAACGAGATGACGATGTTCGCTCGCGACAGTTACGTGCAGATGCTCGATTCTCGGACTCACAAATCCAACCTTATCAATGCCGGTAAAACGGATGAGGCGGCGGGTATCGTGATTCCCGATGTGGATCTAGGAATACTATTCGACGTGGTGAAATCGCAGGAAGGCGAATTTCTGGAGATCAACCGACGACTCGCCTTGGAAATTCCCGTTCTTCTGCTAAGCGCGCCTGAGTATTCGAATGCGGAATTGAGCGCGATGATGGAGCGATTCAAAGAGTTGGCGGCAATGTTTGTCGGCGAGATTCCAGACTACGAGGCGAAACTGGTCGCGTGGGATCGTGAAGAGCCGGTCGGATTGAGCGGGGCGTTCACATCGTTCGTTTTTGGCAAAGATTGGGTCACCAACAGCTCGATACAAGACTGGTACGGGATCGTTCCTCTTTTTTCGGGGTCGCTGTTGGTGTCGCTGATTGCCATGGTGATCGCGATTCCATTCGGCGTCGGCGCGGCGATCTACATCAACCAAGTTGCGAATCCGGTGGAGCAGAATCTGATAAAACCCTTCATCGAATTCATCTCCGCGATTCCGTCGGTGGTGATTGGGTTTTTCGGAATAGCTGTATTCGGGACGCTCCTACGGACGATGTCGGGATGGGATGTTTTTAGTTGGATCGGATTTTTTCCGATGAGCGAACGATTGACGGCGTTCACCGCTGGCGGGCTGCTGGCCCTGATGGCGATCCCGACGATTTTCACCTTGGCGGAAGACGCGTTGAATAACGTGCCGCTCTCGTTCAAGGAAGCATCCATGGCGATGGGGTCGACGCGCTTGCAGACGATTTTGAGGATTATTGTGCCGACGGCTTTGTCCGGAATCGTGTCGGCGGTTTTGCTCGGGTTCGGACGCGTGATTGGCGAAACGATGGTGGTGCTGCTCTGCGCCGGGAACCGAATCGACATTCCGAAGTTTGCCGATGGGATTGGCGTGATATTCGAGCCGGTGCACACGATGACCGGCATCATAGCGCAGGAATTGGGCGAGGTGGTGAACGGGAGCATCCACTACCGGGCGCTGTTCATGGTGGGCTTGGCGCTCTTTATGATTTCGCTGATCATAAACTATTTCGCTCAGAAGATCGTGATAAAGTATCAAATTTCGCGAGGATAGCCTGGACGCATGTCGACGATTGCAACACAGACGGATAATCCAACGGTACAAGCGCTTTTTGGAAAACCTACCAAAGCGAAAACCATCGAGCGCGTGGTCTTCTGGCTGTTTCGGCTGGGGACCTACTTCATCCTGATTTGCGCGGCGTCGATTTTCATCGATATTTTCTATAAAGGCGGACAAACGGTTTTTCGTAGCGAGTATCCGTTTATCAACGTCGAGTTTCTTTCGGATTCGCCACAGACGCTTCATGTTTTCGAATACGAAGGAAAAGCCTACGAGCTGAGCGATTCGAGATTCCGCGTCTTCAAAGAGGAGGTCGGCGAATCGATCGTCTCGGAAACCTACGCTTATTCTGGCGGCGGGATATGGCCGTGCATCGTGGGCACCTTGCTTTTGGTTTTGGGAGCGATGGCGATCGCGTTGACCTTGGGCGTGTTGAGCGCGATTTTTCTGAGCGAGTATTCTCGACCGGGAAAAGTTCTTAATGGGGTGCGCTTGTCGATTCTCAATCTGGCGGGAGTGCCTTCGATTGTTTTCGGAATTTTTGGCATGGGCATGTTCGTCTTGGCGTTCGGGTGGAATGTGTCGCTGATCGCTGGGTGGTTTACCTTGGCATTCATGGTGTTGCCGATCGTGATCTCGGCGAGCGAGGAGTCGCTGCGGGCGATTCCGCAAGGATTGCGCGATGCGTCGCTCGCTCTCGGGGCGAGTAAATGGACGTCGATCCGAACCAATGTGCTGCCGTACGCGATGCCCGGAATTTTGACGTCATCGATAATCGGCGTGGCTAGAGTCGCGGGCGAGACGGCGCCGATTATGTTCACGGCCGCGTACGCGTTGCGCGACCAACTACCATGGCAGGGGTTGGAGCATTGGTACGACTTTTTCTTTCAAGGAGTGATGGCGCTGCCTTACCATATCTACGTGGTCAGCGCGAAGATCCCGCAAAACGAATACACTGCGCGTATGCAGTACGGCACGGCGTTCGTGTTTCTGTTTCTTGTGGCGGCGATCGCGCTGAGCTCTGTTTTATTGAGAATTCGCGTGCGGAGGAAATACAAGTGGTAAATATTCGACTGAGAAGGGAATCAATGTGATAGAGATGCTTGAAGCCAAGCCCATGAGAGAAAAGAGCGTAACGGATAGCGAGCAGATCGAAAACAGCCGCTCGCTCATAAAGATCTCGAATTTCGATTTCTCCTACGGCGAAAAGCAGGCGCTGTTCGATATCAACATGGATGTTAAGGAACGTGAGGTCACGGCCTTCATCGGCCCGTCGGGCTGCGGGAAGAGCACCTTGCTTCGATGCATCAACCGCATGAACGATTTGATTGAAATCGCTCGCATCAATCGCGGTTCGATCGAATTGAACGGTGTGGATATTTACGATGAGCGGGTGGACACGACCGAGTTGCGCAAGCGGGTCGGGATGGTTTTTCAGAAATCCAATCCGTTTCCTAAGTCCATCTACGAGAACGTCGTCTACGGTCTGCGTATCCAGGGAATCAAGAAGAAGTCGATGCTGGATGAGACGGTCGAGCATTGTCTGAAAGGCGCTGCTCTTTGGGAAGAAGTTAAGGATCGATTGGATACGAGCGGATTGAGCCTGTCGGGCGGACAGCAGCAGCGCTTGTGCATCGCGCGAGCTCTCGCGGTGGAGCCTGATATTCTGCTGATGGACGAGCCCTGTTCCGCGCTCGATCCGGTGGCGACTGCGAAAGTCGAGGAACTGATCCACAAGCTCAAGGAACGCTACACGATCGTAATTGTCACCCACAACATGCAGCAAGCGGCTCGCGTTTCGGACAAGACTGCGTTTTTCTATCTCGGCAAGCTTATCGAGATGAACGCGACGGAACAGATTTTCATGAGTCCTGAGAGGGACCAAACCGAAGCCTATATTTCCGGTCGGTTCGGTTGATTAGAATCACGGCGACGCAAGTACTATGAAAAGATATTTCCACGAAGAGCTAGAGGCGGTTCGTTCGCATTTGATGCTGATGGGCGAGAAGTCTGTTGAAAGCGCAAATTTGGCCATGCGAGCGCTTCTGGAAAGCGACCTCGAGCTTGCGCGGCAAGTGGTCGAATCGGACGATGTGATCGACGATATCGAAACTCAGATAGACGACGAGGTTGCGCGCTATGTGAGTTTGAGGGCGCCGGTCGCGCGGGATCTTCGGCTTCTATTTGTGGCAGTCAAGGCGAGCCATGACTTGGAGCGCGTGGGGGACGAGGCGACGAGCATTGCGAACCGGACGATCAAAATTCTCAAACAAGGTCCGGCGGTTGTTTCAAACGGCCAAGTGCCGCGGATGTGTGAACTTGCGGTGAGAATGTTGCAAGACGCGCTGAGCAGCTTCATTCAGGAAGACGAAGATATCGCATATTCGATTGTTCAACGCGACAAGGAAGTGGATTCCCTCAATCGCGAGAATCTTAAGGATTTCGTCGAGTTGATGAAGCTCGATCCGAGCAACGTGGCGGCCTGTACGGAAATGGTTTTCATTTCGAAATCCTTCGAGCGAATCGCCGACCATGCGAAGAACATCGCGGAGGAAGTCTACTATCTGCTGACCACGAACTCGCTCAAGCAGGTGATTCGCGATTCTTCTAGAGAGTAGTAGTCTTTTGGCGTAGCTCAGAGCTACTTTTTGATTACCTTACTTGCCGAGGAGGATCCTTGATCATACCAGTTGGGCTTTCAGGTGAAAGTGTGTGACGGGCTTGGCGATGTAGCCGGAAGCGCCGCCTTCGAAACAGGCTGCCACGAAGCACTCGGTCATTTTTTTTGCGGTCGTCATTATGATCTTCGATTTCGACTCCTGGTCAGGGCTGCACTCTGTTTCGATCGATCGGATACGTCTGAGTACGTTTAGCCCGTCCATTTCGGGCATGCAGATATCTAGGAGGATCGTATCGTAAGGCGCGTTTGCGGCCCATGCGGCTTTGCAGGCCTGGATCGCCTCTTTCCCGCCGACCGCAATATCGCATTTTCCGAAAGTGGAAGCGACTTCATGGACAATGCTTCGACTAATGAAATCGTCATCAACTATTAGGAGTTTCATAGGTATTAAAAGTAACGGTTCAGCTTGAACGAAAATTGAGGCGAAGGAATTGCGAAAACGGTGATTGCCTCCTTTAGAAGCGTGAGAAAGTCGAGTTTTTGGCCGTCTCAAGGGGCTAGAAGTCGCGTATTGAGCGATTGGATGTTTCTTACTTGGGAAAGACTCTGCGTGATGTATAGGGGTTTTGATTACGAAGAATTCGATAGTTTACATCCTGGGAATTGCGCTGGGGTGATTGTTGCTTTTACCGTCCGGGTAAGCGAAGCTTTCCCAAATCCAATCGATTTCCTGAGGTCTCGCTGAACCCGATTATGGTTGATTGCGAAAAATCGCCGAAAGCGAGTTGACTACGGCAGGATCCAGAAAAAGATCTCAGATATCTCGTCGACCGTTTAAATTACAACGTTGTAATTTAAACGGTCGGAGCGCGGGGGAATGACTCTTGGTGTTTAGGGCGATGGGCGGTTGTCGATGGTGGAGCGATTTCGTGTGACGGCTAGGGAGGTGTCTAGGGCGGGAGCCGGATAGTGAGTGTCTAAGGGGTTGATCACTTCTTTCTTGCTTGCTTACTAAGCGGGCGTTCGAATGCGTGGTCTCAAAATTTGCCTCGAAAAGCGGTAACCGCGTTCTTGCATGTCTAATTATACAATTGTTCCACCAGCGTTTTTGGGCGCTCTCGCTCTTCTCGCTTGCGCTTCTTCACAAGGGGAGGAAGAGGAGAAGCGAATCGACCTGAAACGTAAGGAGCTGGACGAAACGGTCTGGGCTACTGAAGTTCTGGCGGAAACGTACAACGCCTCTATAGTGGAGCTTTGGGAGAAGCTGCGCGAGTCGGAGAATCCGCTGGAGGTGTTGCGCTCCTTTCCGCTTGGCAAGGTCGAGGAGCCGAATTGGGAACTGAATCGTCGGCTCCCCGAGAAGGTATTCGAATTTATCCACAAAGCTCCGTCGGCGACGCTCAAATACCTCAAGAGCTATCAGCTGCAGATCATGATCAACGGATTTGTGGAAGAAGGCTACCAAGTGGATCAAGTCGATTTCCGTCATGTGGGCTTCGATGTGAGCCCGAATGGATCGGCGGTGTCTCGGGTCGAGTTCGAGCTGAATGTGAGCGGGCCGACGCATACCCAGTATCGTCGTTCGTTTCGCGGAGTGGCTCGTGTCGCCTGGAATCGCGAGCCGAATGAGGAGGGTGCCTATTATCCGGATACAATATCGTTCGAAAATTTTCGACAGTACCGGCGGACGGGCAAGCTGAGCTTTGAAGTCCGGGAATGGCTTGATGGCGGGAATAACCGGTCGCCGTACGAATACATGCTAATCGAGGATTTCGATTTGGACGGTATGCCGGATGTCTTGTTTCCCCGCGAAAATATGCTGTATCGAAATGTTGGGGATTTCCGATTTGATCCGCGGCCGTTTGTGACGCATCACCGCCCGGATGTCATTGATGGGGCTCTATTTGTGGACATCGACTTGGATGGAGTTAGGGAGTATTTGGTTTGCGTTCGAGGAGTCGGAGTTCTGGCGTTCGAGCGAAGTCGGAAATCGGGTCAATACGATCAGAAGCCCAAGACGATTTGGGACCCGAAGTATCTGTTTGGGGTGCGTACGATGACCGCGGGAGATGTGGATGGCGATGGGCTTCCGGATCTGTTCATCGGCCAGAATGTGGAGCCTTATGTTAGAGGAATTCTACCGGAATCGATCTACGATGCGAACGACGGGTTGAGCTCGTATCTGCTTTTGAATCAGGGCAATTTGAAGTTTAAGGAGTCCCTCGATAAATCGGGATTAGCGGACAAGAGCTTGCGACGCAATCGGGCGGGTACGATCGTCGACCTGAATCATGACGGCCGTATGGATCTTGTAATGAACAGCAATTTCGCGGGAGTGGATGTCTTTTCTGGAGGCGAAAAAAAGTTGCTCGAAGACAAAACCGGGGAGTGGTTGGAGGAGACTCAAATGCTTGGTTCTAATCAGATCGTGGCCGATTTCAACCGGGATGGTCGCCTTGATCTTTTCGCGGGAGGGGTGACTTCGGAGTTTGCTCGACGTTTGCGCGATTCCGGCGTCCGTCGTGAGGGTTTTGAGGATTCCGAATCGATGCGAGATATCATGGCGGAAGGGAGTCGGCTTTGGCTTGGGAAAGAAGGAGGAGGCTTCAAGAAATTCGCGGACACCGGCGAGTTCGAGCGAGCTGGCTGGGTTACGGGGAGCGCTGATGTAGACTTCAACAATGACGGATTACCGGACTTGTATTTGACAAACGGCTACCTGAGTAAGAAGCCGATCAGAGACTACAACGAGCTCTTCTGGCGATACGACTTGTACGATACGGAATCGGAAGACAAAGGGGAGCTTGCTCTGTACTTTCGTTTGGAAGGTCCAGGTGTTAAAATTTCGAAAGATGAGCGTAGTTGGGCTCCGTTTCAGAAAAATCGGCTGCTGATGAATCTCGGAGAAGACGGTTTTGTGGATGTCGCCTACCTGCTTGGCGTGTCGCATGAGGGTGACGGTCGGGCGGTTGCATCTGAGGACCTGAACATGGACGGAAAGCCGGACGTGATCGCGTTTGAAATCAACACGGTGGATGAAAAAGCCATCCTGCGGATATTCGAAAACACAACTCTCCGAGCCGGAAATTGGGTCGGAGTTCAGCTGAGGCCTGCGAAAGGCAGATCGATCATCGGAGCTCAGGCGCGATTGATCGGAGAAGATTTCGAGGCCGTAAAAACGAATGTCTTCGGTCAGGCCAATCACGTCCAAACTTCCTCGTTCCTGCGCTTCGGAATTGGAAAAGCGTCTGCCGTTAAGGCGATTGAAATACTCTGGCCTGATGGAGAGACCACTCGGATTGCGGGGCCCGCTATCAATCGGTACCACGCGATCGCTCCGAGCGAATCAAAGTAGTCGACCTAAGTGATGGAGTGAAAGCACCTTAAGACCATCGACGCGCTCTTGCGCCGATGGCCAATACTCCGGAGAATAGAACGCGTTTACCAGGCGTATTGCCAGCCGATGGTGGTGGTCCAATCGGTTTCGAGTTGGAAGCCGTTTAGGTCTTGCAGAAGCGGAGTGGAGATTTCGAGAGCGACGCGATTGCCGGCGACGACACCTTCTCTGAAATAGTAGTTCAGGCCGACGCTCGCGTCGATCCGCTGTCCTCCATAGTTTTCTGAGAACGCGGTCGTGACGGTGCGACGGGATGGGGCGAAAGGCGGGTTGAACGCTGTGTCGGATTGGGCGCCATGCATTTCGCCGGCGTATTGGTAGGCCAATCGCGCGGATAGGCTTAGTTGGTCGCTGACCTTTCTAGCGATCCAGCCGGTGGCGTCGAGCTGGTGTCCTAGTCGGTAGTTGTGGTGATTGTCGCCCGAACGGATTTTGCCATTTGCCTGAACGCCGTAGGACCAGTGTTCTTGCTGTCCGAGAAAAGTCACGGAAGGAAGCGCATCCACGGTACCACTACCGAGCTGCATTGGCGCGGGCATTTGGCGCTGAATGCGTCCGCCAGGACCGGGAATATTATCCTTTTCGCCAATCGATCCGGAAGGAAGACTGA
>JAJFLS010000328.1 GCA_021772595.1 Opitutales bacterium | reverse complement strand
CAATGGTAGGGCTGCTTATCCCTAAGCAGCCGGTACGAATTCGGCCGACTAAGGATAGTCGGCCCTACCTTATTGGACAACATCCCCACCATCAAACCTTCGACAACGTCGGCACCTCGAAACCCGCGTTGTTCTCGTCCTTCATCAAAGCATTCGCCTTTTTCGCATGAGCGCCCACGTGACGCTCCTTATCCGGATCGAATGTAAGCCACGGACCGACCGTGTATTTCTCGCCGTTTTTGGGAATTCCAACACCATCTTCCATTACTTCGTGCAGCTTCCCGAAATGCTCGGCCGCCGCTTCATTGTCACCGAATCGACCGGCCTTCGCGTTGAACGGCAACTGTTCGCCGAGCCGGTAGGAGTTGTTCATCAAGTGACCCAAAACGCAACCGTAGTGCGCATCGGCCGCCGTGCCATTCGCCATCTCCGGATCGCCCGCGCGGCATGCCTTAACAAAACTGCCCCAATTTCCGCCCGGCGTCACCTTGCCCGGATCGAGCGAGAGCTTCTCGCCCTTCTTGCTTCCTTTAGCGTAATATTCGTCTCGGACAATTTTCCCGCCATCCTCGAAATAGTATTCATTCTCCACTTGGCGCTCGTACCCGTCGTAATTCACATTTCGGACATTGAAGAAAACGTATTGACCATTCGGGTACTCGGCCAAGCCAAACATAGTGTTAGGCGTCTCCCCTTGGTCCTTCCATTGAAATCGACCGCCGATCGCCATCGCCCGCACCGGATGCGTCAAATCCGTATCGAGCGCCCAGCGCGCCACATCCAACTGATGCGTTCCCTGGTTGTTCAGGTCCCCATTACCGGTCTTCCAAAACCAATGCCAATTGTAATGCGCCAAATTCCCGTGATAGCCGCCCACTTTCGCGGGTCCGCGCCACAAGTTCCAATCGAGTTTCGCCGGAGGCTTCGCCAGCGACTGGACACCAATGCCATCGCGCGGCTTGCAAGCGTACCCATAGGAAATTTTCAGCTTCCCAAACTTTCCCGCCTGGATGGCTTCATGAAGCCCAGCGACCTCCGCGTCACTGCGTTGCTGCGTACCGTGCTGCACCACCACGCCGTACTTCCTCTGCGCTTCCATCGCGATACGGCCTTCCGCGACGTCGTGGCTCATAGGCTTCTCCACGTACACATGCTTGCCCGCTTGAGCCGCCCAAATCGTCAACAACGAATGCCAGTGGTTCGGCGTCGCGATCGATACCGCATCCACGTCCTTATCCTCCAGCGCTTCGCGGGCGTCGGTGATCCCTTTGCATGTGAATCGCCCTTTGATTTTGCCCTGCAAATCCTTCAATCGGGCGTTCAAGACATCCCGGTCGGGATCCACTAAATAAGCGATTTCCACATTGTCCTGCTCCAGCCAGCCCGCGATATGGCTTTTGCCACGACCGTTCAAGCCGATCACGGCAATTCGAAGCCGTTCGTTTGCTCCGAAGATTCGTCCCGAGGCGCTCGTGCCCGCGAGAATGAGCGAGGCGCCCGCAAAGGATGTGTTTTGTATAAAGCGACGGCGAGAGGTACGTTGCATAGCAGTATTCGGTTGGGGGTTCGGGGTTCAGACTTGAGTGTGCAATTCTCCCAATCCCAGTCAATCACACTATGCCCCTGCCCAAAAACGCATCGATTCCGCCTAAAAGCGTCACTTCGTCATCATCTTCGTCATTGTCTTCGTCTTAATCCGAAACGTTGGACTAGAATTAAGATGATGACGAAGACAAGGACGATGATGCCTAATCAGGTGGCAGAAATAGTCGAGCCCGAGGCATAACCCCTTCTCGCCAGTACCCAAGGCACCCCCAAATCATCGCCCAAATTGCCCCCTCCACAGTCGACCGTTTAAATTACAACGTTGTAATTTAAACGGTCGAAGGGTTTCTCAGTTCGTCTTCGGATTCCAGTCGATCGAGTCGGAAAAGCCACGTTCGACCGCCCCACGACCGAAAATCGCGCTCGACGCGATCTCACGGAACCGCAACTATCACACCCAACGCTTCGCCCCATGAAACCCATCTTCAAGCACTGCAATTCCCTCGAAATTCTGCTGGCCGCCTTCCTTCTGGCAACAGGTCTGCTTTTCGCCTCCTGTCAACGCGGCCCTCGCCTCACCCTCGAGGAAAACGACGATTTCATTTCCGCCAAAATCGGCTCTCGGACCATTCTGACTTACAACAAAAGCCTCCAGCAATCTCCCGAAGGGATGGACCCGGTCTACGCGCGCAGCGGCTACATCCATCCGGTATTCACTCCTTCCGGACAAATTGCCACCGGCGACTTCTCCGTCGACCACGCCCATCAGCACGGTCTCTTCATGGCTTGGACGAATACAAACTTCAAAGGGAAGTTCGTCGATTTCTGGAACCAACGCCTAAAGCTCGGCCGCGTCGAGCACTCTAAAGTTGTCGAAACTAAACAGTCGCAGGACAGCGTATCGTTCACGGTCGCCCATTCCCATATCGCGACTCTTGAGGAGTCCGAAACCCTCGTTCTCAACGAGACTTGGAAAGTCACCGTCCGCGCCACTCCCGACGACTACTATCTCTTCGACATCGAGAGCAATCAAAACCTCGCGAGCAAATTCCCGCTAACGCTCAATGAATACCGATACGGCGGCATGGCCCTGCGCGGCAGCAACGAATGGACCGAGACCGAAGACAACCCAACCGGTACTTGCGAATTCCTTACAAGCAACGGACACGCCCGTATCGAAGGCAACCATACAAAAACACGCTGGGTGACCATGAGCGGCACCGTCGAGGGAAACCCCGCCTCGATCTCCGTATTGAACCATCCCGACAACTTCCGATCGCCCCAAACCGTTCGTATCCACAACAAAATGCCTTACTTCACATTCGCTCCGATGGTGGAAGGCGAGTTCTCCATAAAGCCGGGAGAGACCTACACCTCTCGCTACCGGTACCTCGTCACCTCGCAAAAGCCCGACGCCAATTGGATCGACGCTCAATGGCAGGAATATGTGAACGCCAACCGATAGAACCGCACGACCAATGACTAATCGAAACGCTCTCTTTCACCTCCTACACTTTCGGTCCGCCGCGATCGCCGCAGCTGTTCTCTCTCTCGGTTTCGCAATCCAGCCCGCGTCAGCTGCTCCGGACAAGCCATCCGTGGCGAGCCAGTCGAAGCCAAACGTTCTCTACATCACTTTCGACGATATGAACGACTGGGTGGGCTGCCTGGGCGGCCATCCGCAGATCCAGACGCCGAACATCGACCGACTTGCCGAACGAGGAATCCTATTCACCCAAGCCCATTGCGCTGTTCCCGTTTGCAGCGGTTCGCGAGCCGCGAATTGGACAGGCTTATCACCCGTCCACAACGGCGTCTACGGCAATGGCCAACGTATCGAGAATACACTGCCAAACGCGGTGTACCTACCTCGCGACCTCGAAGCCCAAGGCTATTACACCATGGGGACCGGAAAACTCCTCCACGGTAAAAGCGAAGTCATGTTCAACGAATACGGACCCGGCTACAACAAATGGTGGCCGATACTCGACGATGAAAGAAAGATCTCCAAAGCCGAAATCGAAGCAGACGGACCTTACGTGAAACACGAGATTCCTCGACTCGGAATCACCATGCCGCTGAACCAAATGCCCCGCGACCGCGGTCGTGGGTCCGACGCCATCGACTCCTTCGACTGGGGCGTCATCGACCGGCCCGAAAGCGAATGGACCGACACGCTTTGCGCCGACTGGGCAGTCGAAAAACTGGGCGAAAGCCACGACAAGCCATTCCTTCTCGCTGTCGGTTTTTATCGTCCCCATCAACCTCTCTGGGCACCGAAAAAATACCACGACCTGTATCCACCCGAATCGATCACCCTGCCAACGGTCCTCGATACCGACCTCGACGACGTATCCAAAATCGCCCAGGACTTCGGCCGCTACGCGCTGACCAGCGGCGCTCACGAAACCGTCGTCAAACACGGCCAATGGCGAAACGCTGTCAGCTCCTACATGGCCTGCATCTCCTTCGTCGACGCCCAACTCGGCAAGGTGCTCGACGCCCTCGACGGATCGCCGTACGCAGACAACACGATGATCGTCCTCTGGTCCGACCACGGCTGGCAGCTCGGTGAAAAAGAGCATTGGGGCAAGTTCACCGCCTGGGAACGCTCGACGCGCGTGCCGCTTGTCATGGTCCCGCCCGTCAACGACCGACCGAAGGGATTCAAACCGAACACTCGAAGCAACAAAACCGTCTCCCTCCTGGACGTTTATCCCACAATCATCGACACACTCAGACTAGACAAACGCGCCGACCTGGATGGCCACTCCCTGGTTTCTCTCATCCAGAATCCAAAGACAAAGTGGCCGCACATGGCCGTTTCTGCAATCGGACGCGGAACACACACCGTGCGCAATGCCCGCTGGCGCTACATCCGATACTTCGACGGATCCCAGGAACTCTACGATCACAAGAACGATCCCAACGAGTGGAACAACCTCATCGGCGACCCCGAACACGCCAGCATCGTTCGCCGACTCGCCAAGCAAATCCCGACCGACGACGGCTACAAGCACTTCGTTCGCTACGGCGACTACAAAGCCGTCATCCCCGACGACGGGACGCCACTCATGCTCTACGGCCCAAAGGTCGAAATGATTTCCGAAGGAAAAAACGTCGCCAAAAACAACCCGAAAATCGTCCAGAGCATCGAGTCCTATCTCGCCGACAACGCGAGCATCGGCAAGTACGTGACGATACCGCAATAGGAACTAGGTAGGGAGTACCGGCCCGGTCCGGTCCTCCGCGACAGGAGAAATTTTGGAGGACCGAGCCGGTCCTCCCTACCTACCACCCTCCCGCAACGCTTGCTCAAGCACCGGCCTGACCACCCGGGCCCACAGCGCGTATCCTTTGTCGCTCATATGCAGGCCATCCGCTACAAATAAATCCTCGGCCGGAGGCATGCCCGTTTCAAGCATAGGCGATGGAGTGTCTGCATAATACAAATCGCCATCCGCTTCGCAAATCGCCCGTACCCGCTCATTGACGACAGCCATATCTGACCACAACGCAGCTCGCTTAATACTCGGCTTAATCGGGATATATACGAGCTTGGTATCCTTCAACTCCACCTCAACGAGCTCCGCGAATATCCGGAAATCACGCACGACTTGCTCGATGGTCTTTCCCGCTCCCATATCATTGTCGCCTTCATAAAGAACGATCACGCTCGGCGCATAAGGCGTTACGATTCGATCGAAAAAGTAAATCGCGTCCGAAGTCTGTGATCCTCCGAATCCGCGATTCAAGGAATCGATCCCCGCAAACGCCGTATCCGTATCCCAACGTCGAATCGAAGAGCTTCCCAAGAACAGCACCTTCCCTCTCTTCCACATCGATTCCTCATCCGCCGCCTCGAACGCCGCGATCTCTTCATCATAGCGATGAGGATCCGCGACTACCACATCAGCAGAGGCCGCCTGCCCCAAACCGCATCCAATCAAGAGCAGCGCGCAAACGCGCCCCAAGTATTTCGTTGTCAGTATTTTCATATGTTCAAATTTGGCTAATTGTAGGTACGGTCCCGCATGCGGGACCGTACCTACAACGAACAGGAAGGATAGTTTGCGACTTATTGGACACTCAATTAGAAAATGTCCAAATCATATTGATAAGTTTGGGACGGCGCCCAAACGCTACCTTTTGGGTAGCGTCCGGGTGCCGGCGCGAATGAATCTAAAAACGCTCTCATCTCAATTGCAAATACCCAACCAAATCTCGCACCTCTTCCTCCTTAAGCGTTTGCAACAAGCCTTCCGGCATCGTCGATTGGTCCAGCTGCGTCTCTTCCACAATATCCGAAAGAGGAACCACCTGCTCTCCCTCCACACTTCCTAGCGTGATCGAGTGACTACTCCGAGCCGAGACCGTCCCACCGATCGTTCGCCCGTCTTTCAGAACAAGCATCGTCATCCGATAATCGCGCGGCAGCACGGCGCTCGGATCGATCAGATTCTCCAGGAGATAGTACATATCCTGGCGATTCGTGCCGCTGAGGTCCGGACCCAATCGCCCCCCTTCGCCATAGAGCGTATGACACGCTGAACAACTCCGCTCAAACACGCTTCCCCCATTCTCCGTATCCGCGTCAGCCAATACAGCGGGCGTCAATTCAGAAAGCCATTGGTCGATCTGCTCGCGTTTCGCCGCGGGTGTCTGAGCAAGCGTTCCCCACAACGACTCCAATCGTTCGCTCAGCTCCTCGTCGCCTAACCGATGAACCTGGCGGGCATGATACGCCGATAACTCGGACGGAGAAATCCGTCCATTTTTCATCGATTGAAGCAACACCTTCGCAAGCGACAAACGGGAACTCATCGCCCCAATCACCGTTTGCCGATCTTCGCGTCCGTATCTATAAAAATCTTTTAATATCAACGCGCCAATCCTCGGTTCATCAAACGCTGCCAAGGCTCGAATCGCTTGGCGCCGTCGAGCCGGTTCCACTAGCAGCTCCAGCCAATCGTCGGAACTCATCTCAACTCCGTTCCCGAATATCGACTCGAACCTCAAAGCAAGTTCGCGAATTTCGCCTGACTCAGACTCAGATAGCCGCCTCCAATTTTCTGGCTGAGGGACGCTTCTCAATCCCTTGAGAGCGCTTTCCAATCCGTTCATGCCCGCGATCGCGAACGCGCTCCTTCCTGCTTCTCGAGCTTGATCGATCGCCTCGACCAGTCGCGGCATCAACGCCGCATTCACTTCGAAATCCGACGCGATACGCCGAACAATAGATCGATAGACCAATGCGTCTTGGCACTCATCAAGCAGAGCGAGCGCCCGCGCAGGATCGGAAGCTACCAAAGGCTCAATCGCGTACCAGATCATCTGAGGCAGGTTCTGATCGCTCTTGTATCCAAAATCCTTCAACAGCGATTCGGCAAGTGCCCACTGCTGCATCTCCGAGAATCGCGGGAAAGTCGACGCGACGTAGAGCCGAACCAAAAGCGACTCTCCGTTCTCGGCCATCACCTTGATCTTCCCAAATTGATCCGCATCCGGAGCCCCGCCCTCTCCAACCAGACGGACTGCCCAACTGCGGACATGCTCATCGGCGTGATCAAGTAATCCGCTCAATCGCCGATTGCCTACGCCACCCGTTACATGGAGCGTCCAAAGCGCGCGCAACTGACGGTCCACCGGCTGGGCAAAATCCTCCAGCATTTCCACCAGAGCATCGCGAGCGTCCGAAACATCGATTCCCGCAGCGTAACGCTCCTGAAGAATACGCCGCGCATGCCGCGGATACCATTCGTTCTTACGCAATTGAAGCGCCGCCAGCGAACGATTGGATTCCAGCTTCAGGTCGAACTTCAATCCGTCGCCAGAATCTCCATACACCACTTTATAGATGCGCCCGCTCGTTCGATGGACGCCATCGTTGTCGTGACACTCGCCCAGATCCGTCCAGTCGGACATATACACGCCTCCGTCGGGTCCATAGATCTGCGTTACGCCTTTGTACCAGGGCTGGTTGGAGAACAAGAAATCTTCGCCGTGACGC
Source organism: Opitutales bacterium (assembly GCA_021772595.1). Classification (GTDB taxonomy): domain Bacteria; phylum Verrucomicrobiota; class Verrucomicrobiia; order Opitutales; family Opitutaceae; genus Pelagisphaera. The sequence continues at coordinate 2,470 of JAJFLS010000328.1, read as the reverse complement.
GCAACGTAGCCCGACCCTATTCGCTCCATGATGTCATTGTTCACTCGGCGACCATGCGTGTTGCTCATGAAGATCGTGTCGCGATACCGGTCCGGCCAGTTATCGCCGAGGTAGATCATTCCGCCCGAATGCGTATGCCCGCCACCCAACACGTCGGTAAGCCCCTCCGCATTATTTTGAAATTTTTTCCGATCGGTCCACTTCCCTTCGTGATGAAGATGGTCCGCGGTCATTTTGATTCTATCGTACACGTGCAAGAAAAAGCCCTGTCCGTGTATTCTTGGATACCGAGCCCCGGGTATGCCGTGCCAAAGATGGCCATTCACATTTCCCGTGAAAAACATCTCGCCCACATCGTTCCAATCGAGTCCCCAAGGATTGGTCGTGCCGCGCAGAACCATTTCGAATTCACGCGTAACCGGGTGTATCCGCCAAATACCGCAATCGACATCGATTCGCTGATCCGCGGGCGTTCCGGGCGCGCCCACCAACGATGGGTTTGTAATTCCGTGACGCCCATACAGCCAGCCGTCGAGACCCCAAGTAAGGCCGTTCACGAAATTGTGATTCGCCTCCGTCGTGAATCCGTCGAGCACCACCTCAGGCGCTCCATCCGGAACGTCGTCGCCATCGCGGTCCGGGATGAACGCGACATCCGGGGAGTTGCAAATCCAGACGCCGCCAAGACCAATCGCGAACCCGGAAAGATGCGTGCCTTCGTCCCAGAAGATGCTTCTCTTGTCGAATCGCCCATCATTATCGACATCCTCGAAGATCAGAATCCTATCCTGTCCCTTGAATTCCCATTCCTTGTACGAATAGGACTCGGCCACCCAAAGCCGTCCGCGATCGTCGATCTGCATCGCAACCGGCTGGCGAACGTCCGGCTCGCCCGCGAAAAGCGTGACGTTAAAACCCGGCGGCACCGAAATCAACTCAGCCGCTTCTTCGGGAGTTGGAGGCTCTTGTCCCGGAGCCTGCGTGTTCACCGGGACAAAGCGATCCGCCGCGAAGACAACCGAAACGAAGAATCCGGAGAGAAGCAGCAAAAACAGGGGTCTTGGGCGAATCATCGTAGACAAAACTAAAGGGAATGTTCCTCAACCGCCAAGATGAGTCAACGCCGTTTGAAGGTAGGGAGGACTGGCCCAGTCCTCCGTTTGCATTTCACCGAAACCTCAAAAAGTAGGAGCGGGTTTATCCCGCGATTTTACCAACCTCCGTTCGACCCATAGGAACATCGCGGGGTAAACCCGCTCCTACGCTTCGACATTGGTCGCATTCCGTCCAACAGACACATTCAAAGCCCACGAAAACGACCCGCGATCGATTTTCTCCTTGTTCCTTGCGGAGTCTTGCCTATCGAGAGGTTGTCCGTCAGCACCCTTCATGAATATCGCGCGCAGCTTCAGAAAAACCAAAACCGTCATCCTGCAAACGACGGTCATTGCGCTGATTACACTATCACTCGGAGAAATCGCTCTCCGAATATACAATCACTACAATCCGTCTTTCGTTTTCTACAGCGGATCGTACAACCGATTTCGAGGAAAGCCCTTCGCGAATGACTGGAATTTCAAGCTAAACTCGCTTGGCTTCAAGGATAAGGAATTCACCAAGAAAACGGAGAACGCCTATCGTATCCTCGGCATCGGAGATTCCTTCTCGTATGGAGTGGTCCCCTACGAAAACAACTACCTGACACTCATCGAATCCCAGCTGCAACAAACGTATCCATATTCTGAAGTCCTAAACATGGGGATTCCATCCACAGGGCCGAGAGATTATCTGTCTTTGCTATTGAACGAAGGAATGGCCTACCAGCCCGACATGGTCCTGCTTTCGTTTTTCACGGGGAACGATTTCGATAAAATCAAAGATGTGAAATTCTACGAACATTCGTACATCGCGTCACTGCTTCACTATATTACTAATCTCCGCCCCAAATACGAGGGCATCGCCCTCCACGGAGAAGGCCAATATTGCGACGAGTGTCCGACTTTCGCCCACGACGAGTATCTGAAAATCGAAAGCCAAAGAAGCCTCATATACAGGCGGGATAATAGCGATTTCGATAATTCGATCGAAGGCGCGATTAGCGACCTGAGTCGAATCAAATACATTTGCGATAAAGACGGCATAGCCCTCCTCGTCGTCATCATTCCCGATGAGGTCCAAGTCAATCGGGAACTCCGCCGAGAAATGAGAGAGGCCCATTTCCCAAACGTGGCGCTGGACCAATGGAACAACACGCGTCCGAATAATTCTCTTTCGGACACATTCGAAAAGCTAGGCATTGAATATATCGATTTGTACGAACGCTTCTCAAGCGCATCTTCCGAACGCCTCTACAAACCAAGAGACTCCCACTGGAATATCGCAGGAAACCAACTCGCCGCAGACGTAATCGCAAAAGCGATTCAAGCGCATCTAGAGTAGTATTCATACGCACAGAAGTAGATCAATCAAC
>JAJFLS010000327.1 GCA_021772595.1 Opitutales bacterium | reverse complement strand
CCAACCGACCTTGCTGATCCACCCCGCCGGTCGCGTTATGCGCAACGCGATTTCCAAGGTTTTCGAAACCCCCGCCGCGTCGACCACTCCATCGACGCCCAAGCCGTCGCCCGCGAACGCCCATTCATCCAGATTGTCCACGATCGCCTCGCACCCATACGCCTCCGCGACTTTCAATCGCTTCCGATCCGCCTCCAGTCCGACGACTGCGACTTGCGCGCCCCAGAGTTTCGCGATCGCCGCGCAGAGCAGCCCGATCGGACCCGGACCGAGAACGACGACACGGTCGCCCGGCTTAATATCCGAATGATTGACCACTGCATTATACGCCACGCAGCACGGCTCAGTCAGGGCGGCCTTCTCGAACGACAATCCTTGCGGAATTCGATGCAGGCACCGCGCCGGCACTCGCACGAAACGCGTCATCGCGCCATCTACGCCGTAGCCGAAACCCTTGCGCGTCGGGTCCAAATTGTAGAGCCCCTTCCTCGACATCGGATTGTTCGGATCGATCACCGCCGCCGTCTCGCTAACCACGCGATCGCCTTCCTTCCAGCCAGTCACCTGCTTCCCCAATTCGGCGATCACGCCCCCAAACTCATGCCCCAGCACAACAGGATAATTCACCGGCCAGCTATGCATGGCCTGCCACTGATGCAGATCGCTTCCGCAGACGCTCACCGCCGCTACTTCGAGCAGCACGTCCTCCACGCCAATGCTCGGCCTCTCGAATTCCCGCAGCTCAACGGCTCCGGGTACATTTTCGAAATTAACAACTGCAGCGTTCGTCATGGGATTATGGATATTTGGGAACTAACAAACCGCCCCAATTAACTCATACCCCAACCACGAAGTCCAACCATTTGTAGGAGCGGCTTTACTCCGCGATCACCCCAGTCAGAGTATCATCGCGGCGTAAAGCCGCTCCTACAAATTTCTCATCTCCCAATCTCCCAGTCACCCTTTCTCCCCTTCTCTCAACCTCCCACCGCAACATCCCCATACGCATGCACCTTTTCGCAAATCAAACGCAGCGACGCCTCCAAATCCCCATCGGCGGTTCGAAACGAATCCGCATCAATCGTCAACGGCGCCCCCAAGACCACCAGCGGCGCGCCATACTCCGGCGTGCGGATCGCTTGCTCAATCGTCAAACCGCCCACGGCCTGCACGGGCACACTGACTGCTTTCACTATTTCCGCGAGCTCGTCCAAAGGATTCGGCTGACGTTCGCCCCGTGCCGCAATCCCACGCCGCTCGTCGTATCCAATATGATGTATCACGTAGCCGCAGCCGAGATCTTCGAGCCGTTTCGCTCCCGCGACCATATCCGCGCTCGCGAGATTATCGCCCATCACTTCCACTCCGAGATCCTTGCCCGCCTGGACCACGCAGCGAATCGTCTCCTCGTGCGCTTGCGACATCACAACCACATGAGTGGCGCCTGCCTTTGCCATGATTTCCGCCTCAAGCCAGCCCCCATCCATCGTCTTCAAATCCGCGACGATCGGCGTATCCGGAAAACGCTCACGCAACGCCCGCACGCCATGCATACCCTCCGCCAAAATCAGCGGCGTCCCCGCCTCCAGCCAATCCACCCCCGCTCGCATCGCCATCTCGGCGGTCTCTATAGCTTCAGGAATTTCAACGAGATCCAAGGAAATCTGCACAATCGGTTTCATGGACCGATCTAACCCTCTCGTTCAATCGGTTGCAATGAAGATTACTTGTAGGGGCTTTGCTTGCGAAGACCGCAGAAGCAGCGAGAACTCCTACTACGCGGTCTTCGCAAGCGAAGCCCCTACAAGAGGTTTTAGGTCGGTCCCTACCTCGCAGCCTCAATCGACAAAAACCAGCTCGTTCGAAAGGAGCAGCGCTTGGGCGTAGAGCTCCCATTTGTCTAAGGGCTCTTCGGCAGCGCTGTCGGCTTCCTTCTCGTCGACAGGTCCATCTTGAGCTTTCGGACTGCTGACGTACACTAAGCCATCCTGCTGCTCCTGGGTTGTTGGATCCCGCTGATAGACAGCTCGATAAAGCTGGATGATTCTCTTTTCATTCGAGCTCCCAACTTCCGCGCGAACGCGTTTGGCGAGATGCTTCGATTGCTCAATAACAAAGGGGCTGTTCATCAGAAACAAGGCCTGCTGCGGAACCGTCGTCTCGAAGCGTCCGGGGCTCGTCGCCTCCGGACTCGGATGATCGAAGGTTCTAAAGATTCCCGGCATATCCCGGCGATCCAGGTAACTATAGATTGTTCGCCGATTCGTGGACGGATCGGTGATCTCCACCGGAATCCCCCACATCCTCTTGTCGAGATTTCCCGATACCGCCAATAGCGTGTCCCGCATCGACTCGAAATCTAATCGGGTCTTCGGGAAATAATGCAACAACTCGTTTCCGGGATCAACGTCCAGACTATCTGCGCTTGCAGCGCTCGACTGCCGATAGGTCTCGGATAAAACGATTAGCCGATGCAGCGACTTGATCGACCATCCTGACTCTATGAACGAAGCCGCCAGCCAATTAAGCAATTCGATGTACTCCGGTTCTTGCGTTCTAACTCCAAAATCGCTTGGAGTATCCACGAATTCTTTACCGAAATGCCAGCCCCATAATCGATTTACGAATACACGTGCTGTCAACGGGTTTTTTTCATCGGCTATTTCCTGAGCCAACTCCAATCGCCCGCTGCCCGATGAATACGGCTCGCGATCCGATCCGGACAAAACCTGAAGATACCGCCTCGGCACTTCCTCGCCCAGGTTGGCCTTATTGCCACGCTTATATATAGAGGAGTTTTTCGGATTCGAAACGTCTTCCAAAACATGGGCTCGAATCGGTGCGCCCTGATGCGTCCAGTCGAGCGCCTGAAGCTCTCTCTTCAGTTCGCCCGAGTCGGCACGGATCCTCCGACCAATCCATTCCGCGATTTCTTCTCGATCAGGATTGAGTGGCGTTCCGGGCTCTTCGAGAAACGCGCGGATCTCCGGATGGTCCTCCCCCTCACCTTTCGCAGCACAAGCGAACTGCTCGTTGTAGTACGCAACTCCGCTTTCTCGATCGCCCCCGTAATAGTCGTCGAACCACTCCGACAAAACCGGATGCGCTCTGCCCTCTTCCCGGTCGACGTAGTCAATCCACAGCCGCAGAACCTCCGTATGAAGTTTTCTCGATCCCGCGAATATCCTGAAATCCTCTTCGTCCGCAATCATTCTGCCTTCATCCACCGCGTTCAGATAGCCGCCCGCCAATGATCGCTGTGTCAGCAAAAACTTATCGATCGTTTTGTTCTCCACGGCCTTTATCTCTTTTTCAATTCGCTTTTGCTCATCGAGGAACGCCTGATAATCGCCATCGTCCTCCGGCCACTGAATCACCGGCAACTCTTCAGGATCCTGAGACGAGGAAAAGATCCCATGCAGCGAATAATAATCCGCCATAGGAATCGGGTCGAATTTATGGTCGTGGCAGCGGACGCAGGAAACGGTCAACCCTTGAAGCCCCCGAGTGATGACGTCGATCTGATCATCGACAATAAAATCCTTCCGCCCAAAAAAGGTGCGCCCTAAAGTGAGGAAACCCATGGCCGCCAAGTCGTCATTGTCTTCACCAAGGTTCATCTGGTCTGCCGCGATCTGCTCTAGAATAAACTGGTCGTAGGGCTTGTCCTCGTTGAAGGCGCGGATCACGTAATCTCGGTAGGTGTAGGAAAAGGAATAGCGGCCTCCCCTGAAAATGCCCTTCGAGTCCGCATACCGCGCGACATCCAGCCAATGCCTGGCCCACCGTTCGCCATAGGCAGGGGAAGCTAGGAGCCGTTCCACCAGATGTGCGTAGGCTTCTAGCGGATCGTCCGCCAGAAAAGCTTCCACTTCATCGAAAGTCGGAGGCAGACCCGTGAGATCGTAAGTAACACGCCGAATGAGCGATCGCTTGTCCGCTGGCGTATTCAGATCCAAACCACGCTCTTTAAGCTTACTCCGAATAAACGCATCGACTTCGTTACCGGAGTCGCCGTCAGCCACAGGAACGTCCGGTTTCTCCAAAGGCAGAAATGCCCAGTGCGTATCCGCAACGGACATATCGAACGCCGGATCGATCCTAGGCGATCGAGCTGCGAAGCCCGACTCGAGGGAAAGTGGATAGGCAATTCCCAGGACCAGTATCGCCACCAACAAATCCGAGCCATTAACGTAAATCCCACGCCGCATTCGCGAAGTAGCTACGCCGAGCATTCGGCGTGGATTCTTCATAAAGATCCAACAAGCAAATACACTTTGATTCGTACGAACCATATTTCGCCTAGGCAATAAGCTCATCGACCACCTCTCCATGCACATCCGTTAAACGAAAATCACGACCAGCGGACCGGAAGGTCAATCGCTCGTGATCGAATCCCATAAGACGCAATATCGTCGCATGAAGATCGTGCACGTGAACGCGCTTCTCGACCGCCGCGAATCCAAACTCGTCGGTCGCGCCGTGCACGTAGCCTCCTTTGACGCCGCCGCCGGCCATCCACATGCTGAAGCCATGGTTGTTGTGGTCCCGGCCGTTCACTTTCCCTTGGTTGCTTCCCGGCACTCCCAGCTCGACTACCGGCGTCCGTCCGAATTCCCCGCCCCAGATTACGAGGGTATCGTCCAGCAGGCCGCGCTGTTTCAGGTCCTTCAACAAAGCGGCGATCGGCTGGTCGCACTCCTCCGCCAGTTTCCGGTGCCGGCTTTCCAAATCGTCATGATTGTCCCAAGGCTGGCGAAATCCGGTCCACACTTGTATAAAGCGCACGCCCCGCTCTGCCAGGCGGCGGGCGATGAGAATCTGGCGTGCCTGCAATCCTTCGCCATACATTCCCCGTATATACTTCGGTTCCTTGGATATATCGAACGCATCGGTCGCCTCCATCTGCATTCTATAAGCCAGCTCGAATGACTGGACGCGCGATTCGAACCGATCGTCGCCCTGTCGCTGCGCCGCATGGTGGCCATTTATCTTTTCAAGAAGATCCAGTTGCTCCCGCTGGGACGCGAAGCCGGTGTAGTGATTTTGAACGTTCTCCAAAAGCCGGTTGATATCCTCGTGTTTGGTATCTACATACGTGCCTTGGAAGACGCCGGGCAGAAACGCGTTTTGCCAATTCTGGGCATCCGATACCGGCAGTCCGTTGGGACACATCGAGATAAATCCAGGAAGATTCTGGTTCTCCGTCCCGAGCCCGTATGTCAACCAAGACCCCATGCTCGGCCGAACGAGCCGCGACTCGCCGCAGTTCATAAGCAGAAGCGAAGGCTCGTGATTCGGCACGTTAGTATGCATGGAACGGATGACCGCTATATCATCGATACACCCGCCGACGTGGGGAAACAGTTCGCTGACCTCGATGCCGCTCTTGCCATAGCGCTTGAACTCGAAAGGCGATCCCATCGCCGCCCCCGTGATCCGTTCGGTCTTCAAATTGACCGGCAGCCTTTTCCCGTGCCACTTGGTCAGCATCGGTTTCGGGTCGAACGTATCCACTTGAGAAGGACCGCCGTTTGCGAAGATGTGGATCACTCGCTTCGCCTTAGCTGGAAAATGCGGCGCTCTCGGATCCAGTGTTGAGATCGCCTTCGACTCGTTCGCCAGAAGCTCTGGTCCCAGCAACGAACTGAGACCCAAGGCTCCAAGACCCATGCCGCAACGATCGAGAAATTCTCGTCGCGTAAAGATCAGCTCACGATTGGGGTGATGAGACATGCGAAGTAACGTCGATTGATTGCGGCAGCTAACAGCCTACATGAAGTAGACCACAAAGCTAAGCAGAGCAAGTATTTCTGCCTCTACCCAATGGTAGGGCTGCTTATCCCTAAGCAGCCGCAGTATTGATCCCGTTTCGGCTGCTTAAGGATAAGCAGCCCGACCTTGCAAGAATCGCCCCTGCTACTCGCTCATAAAAACCCAGGAAACCTCGCCGTAGCGGGAGGGCCAGGGGCCTTTGGCGGCGGTTTTGCTGCCAGCCAGCTCGCCGTCCACACGTCGGATTTCCAGACGAGTCGTGGAAAAAACGCCTTTTTCGAAGTCGAAGGTTTCGCCGTCGTCGTCGTAGAGCTCGTAGGCGCCGGCGCTCTTGCCGTAGTGACGGATTTCGAGCGGGATTTTCCCTTCGATTTTCGAGAGGTTGGCGGCCATGGGCATCATAGGGATGATGCCGCCGTCTTTGACGAACAAGGGGATTTGCTCGAGCTTGGTCTTTATTGTAATGGTCTCGCCGTTGCCCACGAAGGCGCCGGTGTAGAAGTCGTACCAGTCGCCTTGGGGCAGAATGACGTCGCGCTGCTTCTGCTTTTCGAGGACGGGGGCGACGAGGATGGAGGGGCCCATCATGTACTGATCGGTGGATTCAAGACGATTGGTTTCGGCATAGGGATTCTTTTCACCATGCAGCACTCCGCCGACTTCTTTTTCTTCGCTCTTGTATCCGCTTTCCAATACCATGGCGCGGAATGGCGGAACGCCTTTTTGATTGTATTCGGAAAAAGCGGTATAGAGATAAGGAAGCAGGCGTGTCCGCAATTCGACGACATCGCGTACGATGCCAGTGACTTCGGGGTAGCTCCAGGGTTTTTTTCCAGAATTCCAGGCGTCGAGTTGTAGCATGGGCGAGAAACAGACGGACTGAAAACGGCGCACCCATTCTTCGCCGGAATCCGCGTTGCGGATCTCGGGAGTCCAAAGGAGGCCGGAAAAGGAGCTGTTAACGAGCGCGGTGATATAGCCTTCGTGGCCGTAGTAGTCACTGTAGAGGACGAAGCCGAGGTTGCTCGCTCCGGCGTTGGAACTGCGGACGAGCCCGTAGGTTCGCTGGTTGAGCTCGCGAAAACGATTCATGAGCATGTTTTGTATCATGACTCCGTATACTTGGCGGATTTGGACCGCGTCGTGCCCGGAAGGGAAAGTAGCGTGGTCGGGCCAGAGCCAATAGTCGTAGCCGTCGACTTCGTCGAACTTGTATCCGCTCACGCCAATATCGAGGTGCTTCGCCTGGTGGTGATCGAGCAGGATTTTCTGAGCTTCAGGAAGCGTATAGTCGGCGACCTCTCCGAGCCAAACGGTGTGACTGCCGGTGTAGGGCTTCATCGCTTCGGAGATGCTCGACTCGGGAGAGATGTAGGGATTTTCCCAGAGATTGATGCGGATGCCTTTGTCGCCGACCGTATCGAGAAAGCCTTTTGGGTCGGGGAAACGGGTTGGGTCCCAATCGAACGAGCAAGGATAGGCGAAACTCTGCCAGCCGGGTTCCAGACCGATCACGTCCAAGGGGAAGCCGTGCTCTTCGAAGTCCGCGATTTCCTGGACGACGGTCGCCGCGTCGGTCTGCGTATGCATGCGGTGCCAGAAGCCGAGGCCCCAGCGAGGCGGTAGAACGCCGCCGCCGCAATAGAGATTGTAGCGCTGCACGGCTTCGAGCGGATTGTTGCCGGCGAAAACGAAGATCTCCAGTCCGTCTCCAGTAACGCTCACCTCCACCGCGTCGGACAGCGGGCGGGAGCTCCAGCCTTTTTTGTTGGTCGTCCGGTCAACAGGAGTCGGCAGCTTGCTGTCTTTGCGGTTGCCGGAGCCAACATAGAACGAGGGCCGATGAGCGGTGTTGACGAGTACGCCGTAGCCGTCGCTGGAAACGTAGAACGGCACGGGCGCGTGAGTGCGGCCTTTCAGTTTTCCTTGAGCGTAGTGGTCGACGTGCTGGTGGTGGACTTCCTTGCGGCGATTGATTCCGACGAAATCGAGGCCGAGCCCGTAGATCTTCTCGCGGGCTCCGAGCGGAATCCGGACGTTCGCGCCGTGAGCGTTGATTTGTCCGACGGGCACGTCCTTTTCGAAAGGAAAAGCGGCGGGCTCGAGCGCGGCAAGAGCGTCTTGTTTCGGCGTGCCGGCGTAGTTCAGCGGGGTCAGAGGGTCGGCTTGGCCGATGGTCGCTTTCCACACGCCGGGCGCGACTTCAGCCCATTGGAGAACATCCATGGCGGCGATGGTCGTC
>JAJFLS010000326.1 GCA_021772595.1 Opitutales bacterium | reverse complement strand
GCACGCCGGGACGTCGTTGCCCTACCTGCTCACTCATTTAACAAAGTAGACTTAGAGGGTGTTGAAAAAGTCAGTTCGGCGAATCGTTGGAACGGGACGGCGCCCGTTCACTACCCTGAAATTCACTTCAAATAGGTAGCGTTCGGGCAGCCTGTCCTGCGAAGCATTGCGCCGTCCCGAGCCTTTACGGCATTTTACGGAAAGTCATCACTCTGGGTTCTCGAGAAAGCCGATGAGGGTTTCGATGTCTTGATCGCTGAGGATTGTGGCGAAGCTGGGCATGGGGACAGTTTCGTAGCCTTTTACGATGGCGGCTTGCGGGTGTGTAATGGATTCGCGGATATAGGCGGCGTCGGCGGTGACGGGCTCGGTGGTTCCGTTGCGGGTCAGTTCTTGGGCGCGTCCCCAGAGGCCTTTGAAGCTGGGGCCAATGAGTTTGGTGCCGTCATCGGAGTGACAGGCGCGGCAGTAATAATTGTAGAGCTTGGTTCCGCTGAGCTGCTCGTTTTCGCGGACAAATGCTTTCTCTATGGGTTTCAAGGTTAGAGTGAGCGTGGCGGTTTCGATGCCGGATGGAATGGCGACGACGCCTTGGCTGTGCCAGTGAAGACCTTTGCTGAGTTCGATGTTGGCGTGCTCGCTGGAGTCCAGGTGGTAGAATTTGTCGCCCGCGTTTGGTTCGGCGAAACTAAGATTGACTCGTACGGTGCCGGGTGCGGACGATTCTAGGGATTGCTCGACGAGGCTTCCGTTGAGTTCGAAGAGGAAGGTGGGTGTACCTGAATTGTGGTTACGCTGGTAGCCTTTGAAGGCGAGCGATTTGGGGAGTCTTTCTGGATCGCCGAAGCGAAGTGGAACGGTTGCCGTGCCCAATGGCTGCTTGGTGCCGAGGATGGTGCATTTGCGTCCGCCGCGGCCGAGGGTCTCGCCGGAGAAATCGACGAAGCCGCCGTTCCATGCGTAAACGGAGGCGCAGTTCTGGGCATCGAAGGCGTAGTTGAATCCGCCGGGGAAGCCGACGGCGATCATGCGGGCGGAGGGGCCGTCGATAACGCAACGTTGGACGACGGTCCGGTCTTCGACCGGAATGTCGGTAGTCGCCGCGTGGCTGAGGGCTGAGGTTAAGAGGACGATTAATAGTGTAATGACTCGCATCATCTTAGAATTATTTTTGAACCGCGAATGGACGCGAATGAGGTGAGCTATTATTATATTGGAGATCATTCGTTTTATTCGTGTTCATTCGCGTGAATTAGCGGTTCAGTCGAGTAATAGGTTAAGGGTGTAGATGCCGAAGTTGTTGTCCAGGCGCAGGCCGCTGGATGAGGAGAGTTCGGGTAGCTGAATATTGTAGATGTATTCAGCTTTTAAGGGCAGTTGGAGCGAAAGGGTCGCCCTGTTGTCGGAGAGCGTCGCTGCGGTCACGGGGACCGTGCTTTCGTTGAAGGGTTCCGATCCGTAGTCGTCCCAATATTCTAATTGGTGTTCGCTGACCAAGATGGATGCGGCGGGGATGTCGGTTGATTCGAGGGGTTGGGTGAAATGGATATCAAAGCCGTCTTTTGTCAGCTCTATGCGGAGGATTTCGAAGGGTGTTTGGGATGGATCGAACGAAATGATTTCGATGGCGGGTTCGCCTGGCGTCCAGCCGCGTCCGACGGAGCCAACCCAGAGATTGCCCTCGGGATCGAAGGCGGTCGAGTAGGCCGAGCTGGACAGTGGGCGGATGAAGGGGAAAACCGCTCCTTGGTACGCTCCGCCCACTTTTTCCAGAGCGACTCGGACGATGGTGCGGTGGGCAATGTCGGCGATGAACGCTTGTCCGGCGAAGGGGCCGAAGGTGTTCTCGGGAGCGAAGGAAGGGTGGCCGGGCGCGTTGGTGAGGTTGCCATGGGCGAGCCAAACGGCGGGGCGCTTGTAGGCTTTTCTATAATCTTTGGGATCGAGCGGGGGAATGTCTTTGGGGATGGGTCCGACGGTTTGGTAGTCGAGTACGGGGGGCGTGATGCCGTATTCGGGGCGGTCCCAGAACGATGCGGGGTGTCCGAGAAAATCGCCTTCCTCGACGTGGCCGAGATAGGAATTGGCTACCCAGTCGCCTTGGTTGTCGGTGATGAAGAGCTCGTCGTGGGCGTTGATGCCGATGCCGGCGGGAGAACGCAGGCCGGAGGCGAATGGCGTGAGTGAGCCGTCGGGGCTTCGCTTCATGACCCAGCCGCGGTAGCCGAGGGCCGAGCCCATCTGGTTCGGGTAGCCATCGGGCGCAGCTATGTGGTAGGCGCCCGCGGCGAGGCCGGTGGAAAAGAAGAGATCGCCTTTGGAGTTGATGCGCGGGCCGTAGGCGAATTCGTGATATTGCCCGGTGAAGCGGAAGCGGTCTTCGACGGTGGAATAGAGATCAGCCACGCCGTCGCCGTTGGTGTCTTGGAGGAGGGTGAGCTCGGGTTTTTGCATGACGTAGACGCCATTGCCGTCGGGCGCGACACGCACGCCGATGACCTCGTGTAAGCCTTCGGCGAAGAGCGACCACTGCGTATCCAATAATCGCCATACGCTTCCGGTTCGAGTTGAAACGAAGACGGAACTGTCCGGGGCGAAGTCGATGTCGGTCGGCTCGAAGCGGATGGGGACGCTTTGCTCAGGTATTGGAAGATCGCTTACGGAATAACCGATCGGGATGGTGGGGGTGTCCTTGCGGCGAAAGAATGAAATGGTGAAGGCTTCCTGGTTTGGGAAAAGGTTTTTTAGCAGGTTTCGCTGGTTTTGCTGTCCGTTGGTGGAGAGGCGGCGAAAGTGGGTTTGCTTGACCCAATAGTTGAGGTACTCGTCGGAGGCCGCGCTGGATTTGATGGTGAAGTGGAGGTTCTGGCGATTTTCGGAAACGGCTTCCAAGTTTTCTTCGACTTGCCAGCTGATACGGGTTTTGCGGTCGGTGATCTGGTAGCGAAAGTAGACGGTGTCGTCGCGTACGTGGTAGCCGTACCAACGGTAGTCGAGCGTCCGGCGAGGACCTTCGCCGAAGGTCCAGGGCTGGTTCCGCAGCATGAAGCGTTTCAGCTTCGAATCGTTGTGAGCGAAGGCGCCGTTTTCGTCGATTGCGCCGAAGCTGTCGGTCCAGATCGCTTGAACGGCGAAACTGTTCGGGTCGTAGAGATGGTGGATGCCGTCCGCCGATCCGATCGCGAGGAGCGGGAGTTCGCCTTCGTTTTCAGACGGGACTTCACGGATGATGACACCCTGCGTGACAATGACTCGGTTGCCCTCGGCGAGTTGGAACGCTCCGTCGGAGTTGTCGTTTTGGGCCCAAGCGGGAGTTGCGAGGAGGGCGAGGAGCGAGAATGCGAAAATGGGAATTGGTTTAGCCACGGAGGTGAGGGAAGATCTCTGGAAATTTGGTTTCTGCAATTTTTAGGAGCGGTCTCGCTCGGCGTGGACCATGATCTGCAAGAACTATCGCGGCGTAAAGCCGCTCCTACAAGTTTGGAATGTTTGAGGTTTTGGGTAGGGTAGGGATCGACTGCCAGGCGGTCCGCGTTGCCTTATCAAAACACGACCAAAGCAGACGGTCCCGCGCCTGCGCGTCAACTTAAGCAAAAAGCGACGGTTCGGTGATTGTAGGAGCCTGCTTGCAGGCGATCATTCCCCTGGATATTGGCCGAAGAGAATCGCCTGCAAGCAGGCTCCTACACTTGAGAAAACGCATTAAGTTGAGGTCTATGCGCGGGACGGTCAGCATTGCCTTATCAAAACTCAACCAATGCGGACGGCCTGGCAGTCCGTCCCTACCTTCATCGCTACTAAGGTTTCACTTCCTTTGCCCATTTTTCGTGGAGGGTTTTTAGGTGGGCGACGAGTTTGGGGTTTTCTTGGGCGTGGTCTTTTACTTCGGGCTCGGGGTCGGCGAGGTTGTGGAGAGAGTAGGCCATCGTCTTTTTGGCTTTGTTTAATTTGGCGATGAGCTTCCAGTCGCCTTCGCGGACGGCCCAGTTGTCGCGCCAGTCGAAATGCAGGACGGAGTGCTGAGTCGGAGCGGTTGGGTTGTTGATGATGGAGATCATGCTGCGTCCGTCGAGGGTGGCCTTGGGCTCGGGTAGGCCGATCAGATCGACGAGTGTCGGGAGCCAGTCCATGACGGTAACGGTCTGGTCGCGGACGGCGCCTTGGGGGAGTTTTTTCGGGTAGCTGATGATTGCAGGAACGCGAACGCCACCTTCGAGATAAGTACCTTTGTGGCCGATCCATTTGCCGGTATAACCTCCTCCGCCGTTGGCGAGGTAGTAGTGGCCGAGTGGGTACCCGCTCGTATGGTCTTCGACAGAAATGCCTTTGTTGTTTTCTTCGGAGTGACCGTTGTCGCTGCTGAAAATGATGATCGTGTTGTCGCGAACGCCGGATTTGTCGAGCTGGTCGAGGACGCGGCCAATTTGCGCGTCAACTGTGGATACAACCCGGGCGTAGGATTGCCGCGGCATTTCGAGTTCGGGGTAGGCGTCTTTGAAGGCTCCGGCTGGCTGCTCAGGATAGTGGGGCAAATTGAAGGCGACCATCACGAAGAAAGGCGCGTCGCTGTGTTCGTCGATGTAATCTACCGCGTGGTCGATAATCATATCGGGATAGTATTCCTCGCGGCGGAAGATCTCGGTGTTGTCGTTGTAGAGGTCGTGGTAGCCTTTTCCGTGAAGGAAGTAGTGGCGGTAGTTGTCGATGAATCCAGACAGGTGGCCGAAGTGATGGTCGAAGCCTTGGTCGGTGGGGCCATGGCCGACTTTCGCGCCGAGGTGCCATTTGCCGAAGAGGGCGGTTTGGTAGCCGGCTTCTTTGAGGATCTCGGCTAGGGTGACTTCCGAGGCGAACATGTTGTCGAGGCGCACGTCGGAGCCGTTGCGGTCGCCTTGCAGCCACGTTTTGACGCCTCCGCGGTTGGGGTGGCGGCCTGTGAGTAGAGCGGCTCGAGAAGGGCAGCACACGGTATGAGCGTAGGCCTGCGTGAAGCGGACACCGGTTTCGGCGAGCGAGTCCATGTTGGGCGTATGGAGATCGGTGGCTCCGTAGGCATTCATGTCGAGGGTGCCTTGGTCGTCGGTGAAGAGGATGAGGACGTTGGGCTTCGATTCTCCGTGAGATAGAGAGAGGGAGAGAAGCGAGACGGCGAGAACGGAGATTGGGAGAAGTCGCATGAGGGGTGAATGTGGAATTTTGAATGTCGAATTTGGAATTGTAGGAGTGGTCCCGCTAAGCGTGGACCGCGATGGGTTTGCTGGGATCGCGGTCCACGCTTAGCGGGGCTGCTCCTACGGTTCTGCATTGTTGAGTGGGAGTTAGCTTTTTTGCAACACCTCGCGGAGTTGGGAGCTTTAGAATTAATTGTAGGAAGCCGCGTGCTAATGGCTGGGGCTCATTAAAAACAACCTGCGAGCTTATTTGCCTGCTATCGTTGTCTTTGACCGCCTCGACCCTTGCCGTTTCGCTGGCCATCCCTTCTGCCACTGTTCGGAGTGGGCGATGCTCTTCGTCCTTGCGGTTTGTAGTTCTCGGGCAATGTCAAAAAGGACTCTTCTAGCGACATCGGATGGATGGACTCGATTTTCATAGAAAACGCCTTCTTGCTGGATTTCCCTCGCTCCTCAATAGCGAGAGGCATTCCTTGATGCTTGCTGAAGTAGGCGACGAAGATGGGAATCTTGTCCTGGGTTTTCTTGAATTGGGGAATGGCGTATCCAGAATAGGCTCCCAGTTCGCAATTGAGCCAGAGGTTCATGCGGCTCCCGGGGCCTTTGACGATGTCGAGGCGCGCGTCGTGGTCTATAAAAGAAGACGTCTCTTTTCCGGGAACAATGGATTTCGAAAGGATGACGGGCGACCGGTATTTAGAATTCGATTTGGGTGACTGACCGGGTGGAGGCCCTATGTTGAAAAACAAGGGATGGTAGGTTTTCCCTCCTTCGTTTACCAGATAGGCAGTGGGCTTGCTTGTGTCGCCCAGTCGGAGTTCGTATACCATGCCGTTCTGGCGCAGCTCTGCTCGCCAGCGAGTTCCCTTGATCCAGAATGAGTAGTCCCACTCGACTCCCTCGTTCATTATTCGATATTCGATGCGACCCTCGAATGGCGGAGTCTCGCGCGCTGTGGTTTCAGCTTCGGAAAACGTAGAGACAAGAATGACGAATAGGAGCCCGAACAGATGATACTTTGTCATGCTAGGGGCATTTGACGGACTCGTTCGCCCTATGTTCCCCGGTGGTTCGTAGATTACAAAATTGTAATGAAACTCAATCGTTCTGACGACGTCTTTTATTGTATGAAAAATTCACTCGTTTTTAAGAATCGAACCTTGAATGTAATATGTTATCTAGCGTTGCTGATTGCGGTGTGCTCTCCGATTATTGTAGAGTCCGCGGTCGCTGCTCCGAGAGTGGAACTTAGAGGGTCTGTAGGATTTAGACTGCCGCAAGGAGCCATTTCAATATCGGTCGGAAGCCAACGCTATCGCTACCATCGCGGGACTTACTATCGAAAAAGTAAGAACGGCTTTGTAGTGACGAGAGCGCCGCGCGGCGCGGTTGTACGTGAATTGCCGCACGGCTATTCGCGCGTGATTATATCGGGCTCAGTCTACTACCGTTACGGCGGGGCGTACTATCGGAAGGAACCGAGAGGTTATGTGGTTGTGGATGCGCCTGTTGTCGTGCATGAGGAGGCTCCGGCCACGAGCAGTCCCGATGACCCGATTGGAGGTTATCAGTCCGTGTGGGTCGGCGATAAAGAATTGCTTTTCCGAGACGGACAGTTTTTCCGTAATACCTCTGAAGGCTTGGTGTGGGTGGTCGCTCCCATCGGGGCGATTGCGGGCGAGCTTCCGGTGGATGCGATAAGCGTTTGGTATGAGGAGATTGAATACTTCGATTCTGACGGAGTTGTTTTTCGAAAGACACCTGATGGTTACAAGGTAGTTGAGCAGCCTTGGCAAGAGGCTGAATGAAAGAGAATGTGGAATTTTGAATGTGGAATTTTGAATTGTAGGTTCTGCATTGTTGACCCATGCGCGTCAACTTAAGCCTAAATAGTTGGCTCCATTGCAAAATCCACGCCGAAGTCTCGGCGTAGCTACCCCGACACGTCGGGGTGGTTTTGCTTCGCCATTCACTATTGACCCCGACACGTCGGTGGCTGCGCTCGAAAGGGTTTCCATTTTTGAAAGCGACGTTGCGGCTACGCGAGCTTAGCCATGCATTCCATTCACTCTTCGTCAAAGGCTGTAGCGATGGCGGGAGTCGAACCGGTGAAATTATTTTTCTACCAGGGTGTCCAGAGCAAGCTGAGAACGCGCAGATAATCGTTCGACCAACGTTTCGATGAAATTCGGATCCAGTCCGTCATCTATCGCGGATTGACCGACTTGTTCGCAGGCGGCTGATAATTGGGATGCAATCGCCTCTAGGCGATCGATAAACTTTTTGGCGGGGTAGCTGCAGGATCTCGCAGTTCGTTCGAAATGCCGCCTTCGAATCCGAGCGACCTTGTAGTAGCGGTCGATCCGCATGGCGAGACGTTCGTCCCTTGGCGATTTGGCGTAGGGAGCGAAGCTGGCGATGTCGTAGAGGGGCGCGAGTATAAATCCCTGGCTCGTGTGCAGGATGGAGTAGTTTTTAGCGTGAGCGTCGGTTCCGAGTATGAGATAGTTGAATACGATGGCATCCATGAATGCCTTTCTGTCTTCGAGTCGGCGTTGGGAGCCTGATACGATACCCATGACATCGGGGATGCCGGGCCCCCCGTCGTTCTCGTATTTTCGTTCGGGACCGACGCCGAGGGCTTGGCACATGTCTTCCTGGTGAATCCGATTGAGCCCGTTTTCCCTTTTCATTCGGTCGAATCGCTTGACCACGATTGCTTTGTAGCCGTCGAAGGTTCGCACGGAGCTTTCTGCAGCCCTCATTCCGAGAGCGGATGCGAGCTTTAGGCAGTAGTGTTCGTTTTCTGCGAGTCCGGCGAGGTCGCTTCGGGATGGCTTCAAAATGTGTGTAGTGGGCTCGCTACCCCAAGGGATGCTCCAGCTGTCGTTTTCCAGTCGCAGGGCGATCTTGGGCTGGGCTCCGGCGAGGGAAAATCGGCCTTCGTCCGAGATGCTGCGGGCGGCTGCCGGATCGCTTTCAAGCAGTGAGAGACCGCCCTTAAAAATTGACATGATCGTTTATGTTCCTATCTTCTGCGTGTGCCTAGGCCTCTTAGATGTTATGTATGTGTCACTTCGTTCGAAACTCACTGTGTTCGTTGAGGTGTCGTATTAGAATAATCGGTACGAGTACCCAGGGGAGATGGCCAAAGCAGGCTTTGCTGATGCCTGGCGTACGATCTATCCAGATGAGATGAAGAATCCGGGTTTCACTTGGACGCTCTTGACAAAGGTGAATGACCCTAAAGACCACCACGACCGCATTGATTTTGTTTACTTCAGAGGCAAAGGGGTAAGACCGAATGGAGCAGAGATCGTCGGTGAAAACAGAGAGAACGCGGACATTGCAGTTTCTCCTTATCCCTCTGACCATCGTGCCGTCATCGCGACGTTCACGCTACCCAGTGCTCCAACATTGAAAAAGACAGCTGCTAACAAGCCGGTTGCAGGCGACGGCAAATAGCCACGCCTGATCCGCAACCGTCATGAAAAGAAAAGTGTTGCCATAATGCACACATTGCGCATCTTTTAACATATGGTTTATGACTGGGATCCTGAGAAAGAAGAATGGCTCAACGAAAACCGGAATCTGAGTTTCCTGCACGTCCTTTACCACATTGAACGGGGTGATCTCCTAGACGTAAGAGAGCACACCAACAAGGAGAAGTATCCTCACCAAAAGGTGCTAATAGTTAAAATGAATGACTACGTGTATGCAGTTCCATTCGTTGAGGACGGCGAGACTTGGTTTTTGAAAACGATTATTCCCAGTAGAAAAGAAACGAAAAGGTATTTGAAATGAAGGCATTAAAATTAGACCAGGAAGAGAAAGAACTACTCGAAGAGTTGGAAAGAGATGAATGGGTATCCACTCTCTCATCACCCAAGGATCTGAAGCAGTTTCAAGAAGCAGCGAAGAACACTCTAAAGAAGGACAAGAGAGTGAATATTCGCATAAGTGAACGCGATCTGTCCTCAATCCAGAAAATCGCGCTTGAAGAAGGCATCCCTTACCAAACTTTTATATCGAGCCTGCTCCA
>JAJFLS010000325.1 GCA_021772595.1 Opitutales bacterium | reverse complement strand
GCGTCCCCGATCGTATGGGGAGACAAAGTATTTTTCAGTTCCGTAATCAATTCCGGCCAATCGGAGGAGCCGAAGAAAGGCCTTTATTTCGGCGGCAATCGGCCCGACGCGCCGACAACGGTTCACGCTTGGGTAGCCTACTGCGTCGATCTCAGGTCCGGGGACCTATTGTGGGAGAAGACGATTCATCAAGCTAAACCCGAATCGTCGATCCATTTGAAAAACAGCTATGCGTCTGAAACGCCCGTTACGGATGGCGAAACGGTCTATTTCTATTTCGGCAATTTGGGCGTCTTCGCTTTCGATTTCGAAGGCGAGCTTCAATGGTCGAAACGTATCCCCGCTAGTAAGACGCGTTATGGTTGGGGCACGGCGGCCTCGCCCGCGCTGCATGACGGCCGCCTCTATTTACTCAACGACAACGATGAAGCATCATGGCTGATGGCTCTCGATGCGAAGTCCGGAAAGGAAATCTGGAAAATCGATCGCGAGCCGGAGAGCAATTGGTCGACTCCCTACGTATGGGAAAACGAACTACGGAAGGAAATCATCGTCCCCGCAACCCATCGGGTCGTTTCCTATGACTTAGCAGGAAAGGAGCTTTGGTCATTTAAAGGGATGTCCAGCATCACCATCGGCACTCCCTACTCGGCCGATGGTTTGCTATACGTGAGTTCTGGATACGTGGGCAGTCGGCATAAGCCGATCTACGCGATTCGTCCCGGAGCCTCCGGAGATATATCGATCGACGAGACACTGAGATCGAACGACTACATTGTCTGGTGCGATTGGCGGGCCGCGCCCTACAATCCCACCACGATGGTCTATGACGGATTGCTCTATTCGCTGCTAGACCGGGGTCTGCTTTCGGTCATGGACCCAAAGACCGGCGAATTCCATTTCGAACGAGAAAGGATACTCGATAACAAGTCAGGCTTTACCGCATCCCCTTGGGCCTACAATGGAAAGGTTTTCTGCCTGAACGAAGACGGGGAGACTTACGTATTCAGCGCAGGGAAATCGTTCGAATTGCTCGGCGTCAATCGTCTGGCCGAAGACGATATGGGCATGGCTACACCGGCTATAGCCGGCGACAAGCTGCTTATTCGCACTTCCGCCCGGTTGTACTGCATCGCCAATGACGAATCGTGAAATTTGAATAAGTTGCAGAGCGAAGCGACACCAGAAGACACGCCCTAGGATACCTTGAATAAGGCGGAGCCGAAAAAGGAGCAGTAGGTTGAGAGCTGATCCTCTTTGATCACCTCAACCTTAATCGCTTCGCGACTTTGCGTCTTCGTGCGATCCCCTATGCCTCAACCTAGAGCAATTTTATTGGTTCACGCGAAGACGATACGTCGCACAGGAACTGGGGCAAATCAATAGCTGAACCATCCACCGCTAACCCTACCGCTCAAGTGGACTATATATCCGGATGTGTTTTAAATCGTCGCTTGGTAGGGATGGACCGCCGGGCCGTCCGCATAGGAAGGATCCTGCAACGCGGCCCGCCCGGCGGTCGAGCCCTACCGTTGGTCCCAAAGACGACAGAAAAAAGCGTGCCCTAAATAACCAGCGTTCATGATTAGGGTTTGACCCTCGCCGGCCTTTCGAATCACTCGAGGTGTCCAATCCTCCTTTTGTACAGCGGCCCAACAGCGTCTCCAGAAAACTTAGACGCTGCCGACGGTCGCCGCCAACCAGCTATTCCAACTTAAATGCGCATTGCTCCTCACAAACGATATGCCTCGATTCGGAGAGAACTTGCGAGTCTCCAAGATTTCCTGACGCGCCCCCTGTCGGGAGTTTTCTATCGCTGCTCCATTCCTCGCTATGCCCATCCCTCGATACTCATTGACGGCCAAGGCACACGAACGACAGGAGGACGTTGGATGCCACCTGGTGAAGAAAAGGCCGTTTCGCTAGCCTCGACCGATCTAATCGCCACTGCTGAGAGCCGCAACCGCGAAGACCGCTTTCAGATCAAGAAAAGCAAACGCAAGGCGCGTGTACTCGTCCCCATCAGCGTTTCACTCAAAACAGCCTGCGATCTAACTTGCCTAAAGGCGACAGATACATGGCTCCAGCTCGACGAACTGCTCGAGGAAGATTGGGAGGAAGCAAACCTGGCCGGACGCGAATGTTTATCCCAAGCAGTTGGACGTGCTGCCTTCGATCTCCATTTCGAAGCGATTCTAGCTCCCTCAACCTGCAACCGAGCCGGACGCACGCTCACTTTCTTTCCTGAAGCGCTAGGCAAGGAAAGCTCGGTCGAAATCGAAGACAAGGCCGCCTTGGAGCAATGGATAAAGAAATCCTAAAACTGCACTTTTGCAGGCATAAGTATTGCATTTCAGCAGCAACACCTCGATAGATAGAGGCATGACAACACGAGCTACCACGAAAGCGCCCGCTAGGACCAAGCGCAGCAAGACCGTTCGGCAAACGAGGGTCATCAAGAAACGCCCTCAAACCGCGAAGGCGAGGACTGCCAAGCCAGCGGCTGCTGCAATCGACCTGAAGGGCCTATGCTCAAGTTACGGACTCACCCGTCAAGACATCACACGATTTACCGGATACTCGCCGCGCGCGGTCGAAAATTGGGCCAGCGGAAGCAAGACTAGCGCCGCCTCGACTCGCGCATTACGCGAACTCGAATCCATTCTCTCCGCCCTCGCCGAACTCATGGAAACCAGTTACGTCGGCGAATGGCTCAAAACCCCCAATCAAGGTTTTCATGGAGCGACTCCCATGCAAGTCATCGAACGCGGAGACGCCGGCCAAGTCTGGCAAATGATCACTCTCACCGGCACCGGGGAGCCGCGTTGATAAGTGAATGTGGAATGGTGATTTGGAGCGAGTGTACGCTTTCTACATTCCACATTTCTCGTCGCGAGCTCCTAGAGTGTCGTCATTGGCATTCCTCGGTACATCATTCACCATTCCACATTCACAATTCACCATTACCCTTCCCACCGGATACTCGTCAAACTCGAGAGCCTGGGATTCATAAAATAAGGCGGAGCGCTTGGGCTTGTTGACCATTGCTTGCCACGGTTTCAAAGCCTGAGCGAAGTCGAACGGAAGTAAATCCGGTATCGACGTAGGCGGGACCTCGGACCTTTTCGTTCTGTCTTGGCCCTATCTCTTTCGGTCGATTATCGGTCACTCTGTGCCCG
>JAJFLS010000324.1 GCA_021772595.1 Opitutales bacterium | reverse complement strand
TTTCGAATATGCCTTCGATTTCGACGGTGATGTTTCCGGGCAGTGATCCCATTCCGATCGCGCTGCGGGCGCCCACGCCGGCGTCTTCGCCGAAAACCTGGGCGAAGAGTTCGCTGCATCCGTTGATGACGGCGGGATGCTGTTCGAAGTCCGGGGAGCAGTTAACCATTCCGAGCAGCTTGATGACTCGCTTGACGCGATCGAGCGAGCCGAGACCCGCGCGTAAGCTCGACAGCATCGCGAGTCCAGTTTGCCGAGCGGCCTTATAACCGGCCTCTTGATCCACTTCTGTTCCGACTCTGCCTTGAAGGAGGGAGCCGTCGGAGAGATAGGGTCCGTGGCCGGAAAGATAGGCGGCGCCATTGAGGATTACGATCGGCTTGTAGACTCCTCCTGGCGAAGGGGCGGGAGGAAGGTCCAGGTTTAGTTCGGCAATTTTCGCTTCTGCATTCATTGTGGTCAGGGGTATCCGTGATTTTGGATTTGAATTAATGACAATTCTATCCAATCCACAACAATCTTGTTGTTTGCCAATAAGATTTTGAAGCGAATTTGGTTCTGCTATTCGTAAATCTCTATAGCGGTCGCGTTAGAACCTGCGTTGTAAATCATGACATCGCCGCTCATACCCTGATTTTGTTGAATGCGCTTGAAGACTTCCTGTTGTTTGTCGTCCAGGATTTCCATGATTTGATCGTTCGCGGCGCTCCGAGATTCTTGAAACTGCTGTGGGTTGCTGAAGCCTGAGGCTACGTCGATCGACTGATCGTAAAAGATTCCGTAGACTTGATTTTTCTGCTCTTCGCTTAGCCCGAGTTGGGGGGCGATTTGGCTCATTTGAGCGGTCGCCATCATTTCACTACGAGCCGCGGTTTCCTGCTGTCTCATCTCGTTGTATTCATCGAGCTGTTCGGGCGAAAGCATTTCGGCGGCGAGATCGTCGATGTCTCGTTGGGTAATGAAAGACTGCTCGTACTGGCCGGGTTCATTTGGCCCGTGTCCCCTCCGGTCATGCATTTGCATGAATCGGGCCACCATCAGATCTTCCATTTGCGCTCGTTGATCAGGGCTTAGATTCAGCCGGACAGAGTAAATGTCTAGCTGGTGGCTGATCTGTTGTGAGATCATTTTCTTGAACTGCTCGTCGGAGAACGGCATCGCTCTGGCAATGCCTGGACCCTGTCGAGCTGCTTGTGGGGCAGGCTCTACGATTTCGAACGATGCACGCTCCTCAAGCTGGGATTGAAGCGTCGCGTTTTCCGATTGGAGCGAAGCCAGCTCGCGGTTCAGCGATTTGACTTCCTGTTCCAGTTTCGAAGGGACGAGTCTGGGCTCCGGCTTGGACTGACTCGTGTCGTTGAATAAAAGGGCGTGCGTGAAGTATCCGCCGGCGAACAAAGCCGCTGCCCCGGCGATTCTAAGATTGAAGTAGGGTTTCATAGTTTTAGATTATGTTACGAAAAGGTAACGCCGCCGAAGTTCCTGTTAGTCTGCGATAAATACTATGACGATTAAATCCCTATCATTGATCGCGCTGTTTTTCGCAGTCGTTTTCCCATCGATTGCTTTCTCCCAGAGCAAACCGAACATCGTCTTCTTCCTGGCTGACGACCTTGGCTGGACGGGGCTTCGTTGCTTTGGCAGCGATTTCTACGAGACGCCGAATCTAGACCGGCTCGCCAGCGAAGGGGTCAAGTTTACCAATGCGTATTCGGCCTGCACGGTTTGCTCGCCGACGCGAGCGAGCGTGATGACCGGCATGTATCCGGCCAGACTTCGGCTGACGGATTTCATCGCGGGCCAGAATCGACCGCATGCGAAAATGACGATTCCGGATTGGACGAAGGGCTTGGAAAAGAAACGCACGACAATCGCGGAAGCTTTGAAGGAGGGAGGCTATCGAACCATTCACGTCGGGAAGTGGCATTTGGATTTTCCGAATCAATCGGACCAAGGGCCGACCGCCCACGGTTTCGATGTGACCCACGGCAAGCCTCAGGGAACGCGCGGCTACTACATCAACGAGAAAACGGTGGAGAAGCTCGGCTTGAAGAGCAACTATTCGACGGACTATTTGACGGATAAGGCGATTGAAGAAATCGGCCGATCAACGGAGGAGCCGTTTTTCTTGTATTTCGCCTATAACGTTCCGCACACGCCGATCCAAGGACGAGAGGATCTCGTAGAGGAGTTTAAGAAGAAAGTGAATACATCCGCCGTCCATCGGAATCCGATTTACGCCGCGATGGTCAAGAGTTTGGACATGAGCGTGGGCCGCGTTCTCGATACTTTAAAAGAAAAGGGGCTGTCGGAAAACACGCTGGTCGTTTTTACGTCCGACAATGGAGGCCTGACCCAGCGAAATGGAAAGCATGACGGCTTTACCGAAAACCTCCCCTTGAGGCGTGGAAAAGGATCAGCCTACGAAGGAGGCACGCGCGTTCCTGCGATCGCCTATTGGCCGGGTGTTACACCCAAGGGAGTTGAGTGCGAGACTCCGATCATGACGATCGACTATTACGCTACTTTACTGGAGATTGCCGGATTAGGGCCCAACGCGGATGTGGACGGGAAAAGTCTAGCAACTGTATTCAAAAATCCGGAACGAACGCTCCAGAGGAATCTCTTCTGGCATTATCCGCATTATCACGCGGGCGGCGACGGGCCGTACAGCGCGATCCGTTCTGGAGATTGGAGGCTGGTGGAATTTCTTGAGGACGGAAAACTGGAGCTGTACGATTTGAGCAATGACATCGGCGAAAAATCGAATCGAGTTGAGACCCATCCGGAAAAGGCGACCGAACTGAAAGCGGAACTCTACCATTGGCGAAAATCGATCGCCGCCCAAATGCCCGTCGAAAATCCGAATCACGATCCCGCCAGGGAAACGGAAGTGAGTAGGGCGAGGTAGACCTAAGTTCTGAACGACGCAGTCGTTCAGCTACAAGAAGTTCATCGCGTAGCGGAGCGACTGCGTCGTTCCGATCTCCCACGATTAAAACCTCGAATGAATCGGATCCTCTCTGCAATCTATCTTTTACCCCATCATGACTGCGCGATACCTCTTTCTTTGCCTTCCCCTTTTACTGCTTGTCGGCTGTTCTCAGAAGCCTGAATCGAAATCCGTCAAGCAGCTCGACAACTATCGAGATTGGGCCATCTATCGCGGCGACCAGAAGGCCAACCAGTTTTCGGAACTCGATCAGATAAACGCTTCAAACGTGGCTCGACTGGAACCCGCCTGGATGATCAACACCGGCGATGCGTCTCGCGGTTCCGCCATGCAGACCAATCCGATCATCATCGACGACGTTTTCTATATGGTGACTCCCGCCGGTCGCGTACTCGCTTTGGACGGAGCAACGGGCGAGCAATATTGGGAATTCGATCCGCGGACGCCGGAACAGAAGAACAGTGGTTATTCGGTTATCAACCGTGGCGTCGCGTATTGGGCCGATGGCGACGAACAACGAATTTTTCATTCGACCGGTTCGAGCTTGTACGCGATCGATGCTCAAACGGGGAAGCTGGTGGGTACTTTCGCCGAAAGTGGCGCGCTCGACTTGAGGAAGAATCTCGGCATGGATCCGGAATTCGTGTCGTGCAAAATGACAAGTCCCGTTGCGGTCTTCGAGGACTATCTAATCCTGGGAACTAGCGTGAGCGAGGGCTTTGGCGCGTCGCCAGGGCACATTCGCGCCTACAGTGCGCGAACCGGAGAGTTTCGCTGGATTTTCCACACGATTCCGAAAAAGGGGGAATTTGGACACGACACATGGGAATGGGTGGAAGGCGAGAGCTATGGCGGCGCGAACGCGTGGGGTGGGTTGACCATCGACGAAAAGCGCGGCTGGGTTTTCGGGGCGACTGGCTCGCCCACTTACGACTTCTACGGCGCGAACCGAAAAGGGAAGGGGCTTTTTGGAAACTGCGTGCTAGCTCTCGACGCGCGGACGGGCGAGCGGCAATGGCATTTTCAAACGGTGCACCACGATATTTGGGACATGGACAATCCTCCCGCTCCGATTCTAGTGGAGCTGGAAATCGACAACGAGCCGCGCGAGGCGGTCGTTCAGATGACGAAAATGGGGCATCTATTCGTTTTGGATCGCGGCACGGGCGAGCCGATATTTCCGGTCGAGGAACGTCCTGTCGCCGCATCGGATATTCCGGGAGAAGAGGCTTGGCCGACTCAGCCGTTTCCCGTCAAGCCGCCTCCGCTCGTGCGGCAAGGATTCGCGGAAGACGATTTTAACGACACTACTCCCGAAGCCTACGCCGCGGCAGCTAAGATGGCTGAGGGATACAGTGGCGGACCGATATTCACGCCGCCGAGTTTGCGGGGCCATGTGATCGTGCCGGGTATGTCGGGAGGCATGGAGTGGCACGGCGCGTCATTCGATCCGAGTAACGGCATGCTCTACGTCAATGTGAACGAGAGTTCGAATTTGATGCGTCTCAGTCCGGTAACTACACTGGTGGACGATGAAGGGTTGAGCGAATACGATAAAGGGAAGCTGCTTTATCAGCTTAACTGCTCAGCTTGCCACGGACTCCAATTGCAAGGCGCTCCGCCGGTCGTTCCTGCATTGGCGCTTACCGACAAGCCAGATGGAGAGCTTATAAATACGATAGAAGAAGGCAGGGGAGCGATGCCGTCTTTCAATAATTTTTCGAACGAAGAATTGTCGGGAATCGTTTCGTATTTGCGCAATCCGAGTGAAGAGCCTCTGGATGTGAGTGGTCGCGAGACAAGAACGGTGTATTTGTTGCAAGGGTACAATAGGTTTGAAGATGAAAACTGGATTCCAGGGACAAAGCCGCCATGGGGTAGCTTAGCAGCTGTCGATCTCAACGCGGGAACGATAATGTGGACGACTACGCTCGGCGAGTACCCGGAGCTGGTCAAGCGCGGCATCCGCAATACCGGAACGCGGAATTTCGGCGGATCGGTAGCGACAGCGGGTGGGTTGATTTTCGTTGCAGCGACTTTTGACGAGAAACTCCGAGCATTCGATACTGCGACCGGAAAGATCCTCTGGGAATACCAGTTGCCCTACGGCGGCTACGCGACGCCTTCGGTCTACGCCATCGATGGACGTCAATACGTGGCGATTTGCTCCGGAGGCGGGCCGAAAGTAGGAACTCCGTCAGGCGACGCAGTGCTGGTGTTTGCCTTGCCGGAGGAGTGATGAAAGGTAGGGCAACGACGTCCCGGCGTGC
>JAJFLS010000323.1 GCA_021772595.1 Opitutales bacterium | reverse complement strand
GATATCACGAGAGCTACGCGCTCTTCCGCTCGGCGGTTATCCAATCACTGGAGAAAGCCCAAGAGGAGAAGAAAAACGAGCTCGAATCGTTGCTCGCGCTCAACTTCCAAATCTTAAATTTATGATGCCGCGGAGTATAGCTTTATTCAAGAAGCCGCAAGAAAGGAGGATCCGTTCTTCATCTATCTAGCGTTCAACGCACCTCATGATCCACGTCAGGCCCCCAAAGAATACCTCGACATGTATCCTCTGGAGGATATCGAAGTGCCAGAGAATTTTATCCCCGAGTATCCCTATGCTGAATACGCGGGTTCGGATGGAACTCTGCGCGACGAGATGTTGGCTCCCTACCCACGAACGGAATACGCCGTAAAAAAGAACCGCCAGGAATACTATGCGATCGTCAGCCATATGGATGCTCAGATCGGACGTATACTGGATGCTCTGAAAGCAAGTGGCGAAGCGGACAATACCTATATTTTCTTTACCTCCGACCATGGACTCGCCGTAGGTGAACATGGCTTTCTAGGTAAACAGAATATGTATGAGAATAGCATTCGCGTACCACTGATCATGACGGGTGCAGGACTGGAAGCAGGTAAACAAGTAGAGGCTCCTGTCTACCTGCAGGATATCATGGCGACTACACTCGAGCTCGCCGGTTTGAAAAAGCCAGCGCAGGTAGAATTCAACAGCCTGCTCCCACTCGCCAGCGGCAAGACAGACAAGAGCGCCTACGACGCCATCTACGGCTGCTATTTCAGTGTGCAGCGCATGATTCGTACCGATAAATTCAAGATGATCATCTACCCCGCAGCCAATCGTGTGCGCCTCTACGACATGCAGGAAGATCCTTTCGAAGTAAACGACCTTGCCGAAGACAAGGAGCATCATGGAGAACTTCTCCATGAAATGCTGACGCGGTTAATAAAACTCCAAAAGGAAATGAATGACCCGATCGATGTGAGGCCAGCCTTTGACAACTTCATGAACGATGTGCCACCACCACCTTTGCCAAGTCTGTAAAAAACCCTATGATTTGAATCAACCAGTATGAGTCCAGAGAGAGTAGAATCAACGAATCAAAACACAGATTTCGGCTTTGTGATAAAGGCGTTTTTGATAGGCCTGATTCTGGTCAGTGGTTTTCTGGCGAAGCCGCAATTGGGTGGAGCGGAAAATGCCAGTCCGGCTCGGACCTCCCCTAACGTCGTGCTTATTCTGTCCGATGACATGGGTTACTCGGATCTACCGAAGTTCGGCAAATCAGAGATCCCCACTCCAAACATTGATCGACTCGCGAATGAAGGCACGCTGTTCACCGACGCTTATGTCACAGCCCCGGTTTGTGTGGTATCGCGGATGGGTTTGTTGACGGGGCAGTATCAGCAGCGCTTTGGAATGTATGACAATATTTACGGGGAAGAAAAAGTCCGGCTATTTCTGGACCAAACTTTACTGCCACAGATGTTTCAAAAGGCCGGCTATCGCACAGCGTTAGTTGGAAAATGGCACCTCAATGGCAATAAACGGGAACAGTATTCCAGGGGTAGCCCGCTTCAGCGTGGCTTTGATGAGACTATCAGCTTTCTCGGCGGAGATTCATCGTTCTGGAAAGGGACGCCCGTGAATCGCGGAGCTGAGCCGTTCCCCGCTCCTGAATACCTGACTGATCTGTGGGGAGCGGAAGCCTGCAAGTTCATTGATCGAAACAAATCCGATCCGTTTTTTCTCTACCTCTCGTTTAATGCCGTTCATTCGCCCATGCACGCGCTCGATGCCGACCAGGATCAGTTCCCGAATATTGAGGATGAGAACCGTCGCATCTACGACGGCATGCTATTGGCCATGGACCGAAGCATTGGACGCGTGCTCGACCGCCTGAACGAGCATGGAATAGCCGAGAACACGATCGTCGTCTTTCTCAATGACAATGGCGGTGGCGAAAGCACCGAACGATATGCCGCCCATTCGCGGAACTTCGCCAACAACAAACCGCTTCAAGGTTATAAGTTCGATGTATTCGAAGGAGGGGTACGCGTTCCCATGATCCTTCGATGGCCTGGGCAGATTCCAGCCGATCATGTTTACGACAGAATGGTCTCCAGCATGGACCTCTTCCCTACCTTAATCCAAGCAGCGGATTTGCAGATGCCAAAAGAGCAGCCAACAGACGGCGTCGACTTGCTTCCCTTCATCCAAGGAGAAAACACATCCAAACCCCACGAGTGGCTCTGCTGGCAAAACCGCAGCTGGCTTCCCAGAAAGGAAGGCGGCTTCGTTGTCCCCACTCCGAAAGTCCACAACTCGGCCATTCGAAAAGGAAACTGGAAGCTGGTTCGACTGAACGAAAAGCTTGATTCGGATAATCGTCCCCCTGCCTGGCGACTCTACAACCTGGCAAACGACATCGGAGAACAAAAGGATGTTGCCGACAAACATACAGCCAAGGTCAATGAGTTAAGTTCTCTATTCGACTCCTGGCGGTCTTCCATGCATCCAACCATCGAATAGTTCCAGCACCGACGACCAACCTCTAAATCGTCCAAGCCAACACAATAACCTCATGAGCCCAAATACGTTTCCCATTCTCGCTGTATCTTATCTGGTTTTCGCCGTTGGAAAGGTCTGCCTATCAGATGAGCCAAAGCCCACCCTTCGTCAAACTCAGGATCCTCCAAACGTCATTCTGATAATGACCGACGACCAGGGTTATGGAGAATTATCCAGCCACGGGCATGCGATACTGAAAACGCCAAACCTGGATCGCCTACGCGATGAAAGCGTACGTCTGACGGATTTCCATGTTTCGTCTAAATGCTCTCCCACCCGCGGAGCCTTAATGACGGGAAGACATTGCAAGCACGTGGGGGTTAGAGAAGCAGACAATGGTCGCAACATCATTGGCAGAGAGTTTTCCACTGTAGCCGATATATTCTCAGATAATGGATACAAAACTGGAATCTTCGGAAAGTGGCATCTGGGTGGGCACTATCCATTCAGACCGCAAGATCGAGGATTCGACGAAGTAGTCATACACACCAATGGAGCAATAGGCACCACTGGCGATCGGTGGGACAACGACTACTACGACGATCTCTTTTGGCACAACGGCAAGCTACAACGATACAAGGGATACTGCACCGACATCTGGTTCGAAGAAGCAATGGCCTGGATGAAGCAGTCGAAAGACAAGGCACAGCCGTTCTTTTGCTACATCCCAACCAACGCGCCGCACGGGCCTCACATCGTGCCCGACAAATATGCCGATCCTTTTCGAAAAGCCGAGAGAAAGGATGCCGAGCGCCTAGGAATGATCAGCAATTTCGATGAGAACATGGGAAGATTGACGACCTTTCTGAAATCGTCCGGGCTTCAGCAAAATACGATTCTAATCTTTCTCACCGACAATGGCGCTCCGCAGAGGATTGGAGACAACGCCGGCATGCGTGGTGGAAAAGGCAATGGCTACGACGGTGGACATCGAGTGCCGTTCTTAATTCGATGGCCGGATGGATCGATAACCGGCGGGAAAGACGTGGACACCCTCACCGCGCACATTGATGTATTGCCCAGCCTGATCGAACTCTGCGGGCTTTCGTCAGGTGACACGCACTTCGACGGAATGAGCTTCGCGTCTTTGCTACGGGGGAAACGAGATAGCCAGTTCGACAATCGAGTGCTCATTGAATCCTACTCCGGAGTTGTCCTGACAGAAGAGTGGCGCCTGGTAAACAATGAGGAACTGCATAATATCCAAACCGATCCCGCTCAGGAGAAAGACTTGGCAGATGAATACCCCGAACTGGTCAGCAAATTCCGCAAAGCGCTAGATGCAAACAGAGCCAACGATTTTGACGTCGTTCCGAGAATTATCATCGGCTCCAAACATCAACCAGAACAGGAATTTACGATCTATCACTGGTATGACCATCATGGATACTATAATAATCTGAAAGTCACCCAGGGCCAACTGATCAATGGAATCATCCCCATAGAAGTCACGAAGCCTGGTAAATTCGAATTCACATTACGACGCTGGCCCTCCGATCTAGACGTGCCGATTAGCTCCAAACCGAATAATAACTTGGACGGCTTTACATTGTTCAACGCATCAGATCCCGATTCTCGTTTTAAGGCTATTGATATTCGCTCCGCCAGATTACGAGTTGGGCCATTTGATAAATCTAGTCCTGTTTCCGAAACGATGTCATCCGTCGTCTTCAGTTTGGATTTGGAAGCCGGCGAAACTGAAATCGAAACTTGGTTTACCACCGCAGATGGAAAAACACTCGGAGCGTACTATTTAGATGTTCGACGAATTAATTGAGGAGACCCCTTATCAGCAACACTCATTCAAAATACCCAAACTCCAAGAACTGACTCTCTATTTCTCTGCAAAGAAATGTGAACATCGACCCCTTTGTTGAATCTTTACCGGTGATATCAATTTTCAACGAATGACGCTTTTTTGGATTCTCCGTGTTTTACGCAGGCCCTCCTCCGGTCAGGAGGGTCGGGCAGGCCCTTGCTCCGCCATTCGCAACTCATCTTGGCCCCGTCCTCCAGACGAACCTTAAAAGCAAGTTTCGCCGTCGCCTCGCCCGCCTGCGGATTCTATCAATAAAGGGAATTGGCAGCGATCCACGAGCGCATTTATTTTCAGAATCCGCGCCCTCTGTTCGAGCTCTACGACTTGCAGAAGGATCCTTTTCAGTTAGAGGGTGTCTAATAAATGCTACAAAAGCTCGGGACGGCGCCCGAGCGCTACCTTTTTGAAGAGAGATTCAGGGTAGTGAACGGGCGCCGCCCCGTTCTAGCGATTCGCCACTGACTTATTAGACACCCTCTTAGAGAACTTAGCGGTTACCGCAGCGATCGAAACGAGACTACGGACGGAGATGGACAAGTGGATGGTTCGCGAGAGCGATTTCCTACCCTTACCAGGCAATGCCCACCGGTATATGAATCTTTGAGAGACAGTGCAACTGCGTCCCGATTTGTCGTTCAGAAAAGAGCGTTTAGATATTGTGGTTGAATTGAGTCTGGCCATGGGTTCGACTCGACTCGTTATTGTATTGCCCCAATGAACACGAAGAAGCGACCCAACATTCTGCTCATCCTTGCCGACGATATGGGGTATTCCGATATCGGCTGTTATGGAGGGGAAGTCGAAACGCCTCATCTGGACCGTCTGGCCGCCGATGGGCTTCGCTATACCCAGTTTTACAATACAGCGCGCTGCTGCCCGACAAGAGCCAGCTTGCTGACAGGCATGCACCCTCACCAAGTAGGCATGGGTCACATGGCCCACTTCGATGACGATCTTGACGGTTATCGTGGCGATTTGTCGAAAAATTGTGTCACAATTGCCGAGGTTCTTAAAGAAGGGGGGTACGGAACCTTCCTTTCAGGGAAGTGGCACGTGTGCCGGCAATTGATCGAAGGGGACGGGGACAAGTCCAACTGGCCTTGTTCGAGGGGCTTCGACCGTTTCTATGGGATTACCGGAGGGGCGGCTAGCTACTACGATCCGCCCACCTTGACTCGCGATGATAAGAACATCGAAACTCCATCCTCCCCAGACTATTATCTGACCGACGATATTTCAGACCAAGCTTGCACTTTCATTGAGGATTATCGCCAAGCCGAGCCCGACAACCCTTTCTTCCTTTATCTCGCTTATACGGCTCCTCATTGGCCTTTGCAGGCTAAGCCTAAAACGATCGAAAAATACCGAGGTCGCTTCGGCAACGGGTGGGATACGCTACGACGGGAACGTTTGCAACGCATGATTGACATGGGTATTGTTAGCGCGGATACGGATTTAGCGAAACGCGATTCGACGCAGCCCGCATGGGAGGACACTCCCAACAAAGAGTGGCAGGAGCGCCGCATGGAAGTGTACGCTGCCCAGGTGGATTTAATGGATCAGGGAATCGGAAGAATTGTCGACACTTTGGAGAAATCGGGAGAACTGGATAACACGCTGACCCTATTCCTCTCAGACAACGGCGCCTGCGCGGAAGAAATATTCGACACCTTTTTCCCCTATGAAAAGCCAGCGGGCGAAGGGCTGGCGAAGCCTCTGTCCTGTAGAACGCATACCCGCGATGGCCGTGTGATGGCCCACGGCAACGATCCCGCTTTTATGCCGGGCGACGAAACGACCTTTCAAAGCTACGGGGTGGCCTGGGCCAATCTTTCCAATACGCCTTTTCGTGAATACAAACACTTCGTGCATGAAGGTGGCATCGCCACACCTATGATTGCTCATTGGCCAGATGGAATTGAAGATCGGGGAAGTTTGCGTCACCAGACGGGACAATTGACGGA
>JAJFLS010000322.1 GCA_021772595.1 Opitutales bacterium | reverse complement strand
TTCGTTCCACAAAGTCCAATGTCAGGTCAGTATAGAGCTGGGAGAGTTTCCCCTGAGGCACCGGGTACTCAATGACCTCCTCGTTTCTAACCATCTGCACCGGAAACATATCGTTCGAGTAGAGGATGCCCTGGTATTCGTCAAAGCCCTGGGTCCGCGGCAGCCACTGTTCTCTATGTCCGAGATGCCATTTCCCGAACATCGCCGTGCTGTAGCCTTGTTCTTTCAAAATTTCAGCGATTGTGATCTCAGAGGAGGGCAAACCGATATTGTTCTTACCCGCATCCGGCGCTGGATTGCTAACCACGGTATGCCTGAATGGATAGCGTCCCGTGAGAATCGTTCCCCGGGAAGGCGCGCAAAAAGGAGTGGGAACGTAGAACCGCGTGAGCATCGCCCCTTCGCTGGCCATTCGATCCAACCTTGGAGTTTCAAATGGGCAGTCATCGTAGAAGGCCCCTACATCTCCGTAGCCAAGATCATCCGCAAAAATCAGGATAACGTTGGGCGAGCTCTGTTCCGCCTGAATGACCCCAGCGCATAAATACAGAAATAGGCCTATCAAACGGCTAAAGTACGGGGGAGTTCGGCCTAAGCGGATCATCGGAAAGCGGGTCAATGGTGACCGAAAAAGAAATTATCCTAGTTCTTGAGCTTGAACAATCTTTTAAGTTAGGGTGTTCGAGCATAGATTGGCGACCTCAACAATTCACACCCCTAATCGATTCAAGCTATTAGAAGGCAGTCGCGCGGCTTAAAAAACGCCGGACGAGCTTGACTGAATATACCGGAGCTTTCCAATACTTGTAGTTACTTCAACCAATCGGGGATGGAATCGTCATAGAATCATCTAAATTTCCACTACAGAATTCCATGAAAGCAGTAGCCTATAGAAAATCGCTTCCCATATCCGATCCAAGCGCGCTGGAGGATATCACGCTGGATAAGCCTCAAGCCTCGGGAAAGGACCTGCTAGTCAAAGTTGAAGCTATCTCCGTAAATCCCGTGGATCCGAAGGTGCGACTAAGAATGCAGCCTCCTGAAGGCGAGTATAAGGTACTCGGATGGGACGCGACCGGCATAGTCGAAGAAGCAGGCGAAGATGTTCAGCTTTTCAAAAAGGGTGATAAGGTCTGGTACGCCGGCGCCATTGAGCGATCCGGCACGAATGCCGAATTTCACTTGGTTGACGAGAGAGTCGTATCTCACATGCCAAAGACGCTCAGCTTTGTTGATGCAGCTGCTCTTCCCCTAACATCGTTGACTGCCTGGGAAATGCTTTTTGATCGATTTAAGATCAACTCGGATACTCAAGGCACCCTTCTGGTCATTGGAGGCGCGGGAGGCGTTGGGTCGATAATGATTCAGCTCGCGAAGAAAATGACCCAGCTCAAGGTCGTTGCCACAGCATCACGCCCTGACACCATTGAATGGGTCAAGAAATTGGGAGCCGATGCAGTGATCAACCATAGAAACCCTCTCAGTGAAGAATTACAAAAAACGGATTTTCAGAGCGCCGATTTCGTAGCCAGTCTCACGCACACAGACCAACACTTAGCCGAAATCGAAAAGCTCCTGACTCCTCAAGGTCATATGTGTGTAATTGACGATCCTGAGACGCTCGATATCATGCCTTTTAAAAGAAAATCCATCAGCATCCATTGGGAATTAATGTTTACCCGGCACTTGTTTCAAACGCCTGACATTATCGAACAGCGCAATATATTAGCTAAGGTTGCCGAACTGGTTGATCAAGGTCTTGTAGAAACCACAAAGCAAAGAGACCTAGGCTGTATCAAAGCGGAAAACCTGATCAAAGCGCACCAGCTTCAAGAGTCAGGCACCGCAATCGGTAAAACGGTATTATCAGGTTTCGAAGCCTAAAGGAGCGACGCCTTTGATCCTCTCCAACAGAGTGTTTAAAAAGTCGAATCCGCCGATGGTAGGGCTGCTTATCCCTAAGCAGCCGGTTCAGGATGAGAGCAAACACGGCTGATCCCGCTGAGCGGGATCAGCCCTACCTTAAAATCCAGAATATTGATAACAATCAGCACTTTTTGGACACTCTCCAATACAGAATCTCCTGTCCACTTTTCCAGAAAGCATCATCCAGCCCTCAAGAAAACCGTTGTTTGGCACCGACCGGAAGTTTACTTCAAGCAAGGACTCAGCCAGGAGCAGCGTAAACGGATCATGGAAGCGAACCGCGAAGCTCTTGAAGATTGAGTGATACGCGGTGGTGTCATAACTGCTTAAAAAGAGATCGATAAGGCGAGATTAGTTAGGTACAAAAAACTGATTCCCGAGTTATGCAAAAAACAGTTTCCTGTGTATTAGCGCTTTTGTCTTTTTCGATTGGCATAGCGCAAGACGAAAATCCTCCAAACGTCATCCTGGTTCTAACTGATGACCAAGGAATCGGCGACTTGGCCTGCCATGGTAATCCATGGATAAAGACTCCAAATATTGATTCGTTCTACGAGGACGCAGTTCGCATGACTGACTTTCATGTCAGTCCGCTCTGTACTCCGACGAGGTCAGCCATAATGACAGGCCGCTACCCAATCAACAACGGAGCCTGGGCTACCTACAAAGGGCGGGATGCTCTGTCAGAAGACAACCTGACGATGGCTGAGATCTTTAAGCAGAACGGTTATCGCACCGGCATCTTCGGCAAATGGCATTTGGGAGACAACTATCCGGTTCGACCGACCGATTGCGGTTTCGATGTCGCCGTTAATCATAAATCAGGCGGCGTGGGTGAGCTTTCGGATTATTGGGGCAATAACTATTTTGATGATGTCTATTACGTAAACAACCAACCGAAGCAATTCGAGGGATACTGCACCGACATCTGGGTCCGGGAGGCTATGAAGTTCATCCAGGAAACCAAGGATGAGCCATTCTTCGTCTACCTGCCAACCAACGCGCCACATGGGCCACTGTATGTGGATTATAAATACGCAGAACCCTACAAGCATTTAGTCGGGGACAAGATTTTCAGCGCGGAGTTTTACGGAATGATCGCCAACATCGATGAAAACTTTGGAAAGCTTGAACAATTTTTGAAGAAGAAAAACTTGGCGGACAATACTATCCTGATTTTCATGACCGACAATGGCACTGGCAACGGGATGAGCCGGGATGAAAAATTGGGGTTCAACAAAGGTTTCCGAGGAAAAAAGGGTGGCAAGACAGAGGGAGGTCACCGGGTTCCGTTCTTCATTAGCTGGAATAATGGAAAATTGAAAGGAGGTCGGGATATTGACGAAGTCACTTCGCACGTTGATCTGATTCCCACTCTAGCTGGGCTCTGTAGCCTGACCATTCCTCAAGGTACAAAATTGGATGGGGTCGATTTCTCTCCACTCTTATTGCAGAAGAAAAAGAAGTTAGCCGATAGAACCGTTTTCGTTCATCACCGTCAGGATTGGCGTCCTCCCATGGATATCGATCAAACCTGTGTTATTCGTGGCAGGTGGCGCTTGGTCAACGGAACTGAGTTATACGATATCGAAAATGACCGAATGCAAAAACACAACCTCGCCGATACGCATCCAGAGATTGTAAAGTTGCTTCTGGAACAGAATTCGAAGTTCACCGAACTCGCGAAATCAAATTCCGAATACAAGGAGTTTCCCGTTAGTATCGTTGGCAATAATATGCAGGAGGAGATTAAACTTACCATTCAACATGCGATTGGTGAAGATGCCGGTTTTTGGAAATGCGATCAGATCGCTGCTGGTTTAAAAAGTAGAAACAATAAGCACGCTTTGGAAATTGAACGAAAAGGGAGATATCTAATTTCCTGTAGAAGGTGGCCAAAAGAATGTTCGGGACCTGTTCTGGGGATTCCCAAGAGAAACCCGAAAGGATTGTTCGATTATCAAACCATCGCCCCCGAAAAGGTTAGAATCGAAATCGCTAATCAAGTTCTCGAAAAATCGATCAGCCCAGAGGATGAAGCCGTGAAATTTTTTGTAAGCCTCGACAAAGGAAAGACCCTGCTAACCAATAACTTCATCGAAGAGAAAGACGAATACGGGGTCTATTACACCTACATTTCGTATCTAGGAAATTAAAGCCATTAGTGCAATGGGCCCTAAGCGCGATAAACAAGCTGCGTGGCAGAACGCGTATTTGAGTACATTGGATAGAAGGCTGAGTGAGGCAAAAGGCATTTGAGTCTT
This sequence comes from Opitutales bacterium, assembly GCA_021772595.1. Lineage (GTDB taxonomy): Bacteria > Verrucomicrobiota > Verrucomicrobiia > Opitutales > Opitutaceae > Pelagisphaera. The sequence continues at coordinate 574 of JAJFLS010000322.1, read as the reverse complement.
CGAAAGCAAAAAACCAGGATGAGAGCCTTGAAACAGAAACGTACGTACATACTTACAATTCTAACGGCGGTAAACCTTTCGGTATTCTCGCAAGCACAGGAAGAGGACCGCGTTCGAGAAACAATCGATGTCCAACAACCGGGTTGGCAAAAACTGAGCGAGGAGGACTTCGCTCAAGTAAACAGTTCCGAAGACACCTGGTTATGGAAGGACGATTTGCTTTATTGCTCCGGTCTGCCGATAAGCGTTTTGCGAAGCGTCAAAACGTACACCAATTTCGAGATGACAATTGAGTGGAGCCATCAAAAGCCCGGAGGCAATTCCGGTGTATTCATTTGGGCATCACCTGAATCCATCGAACGTTTGATGAGCTCAACGAATCCCGGACCGCCCCTACCCGATGGTATCGAGATTCAGATGCTGGATCATGCGTTTACGGATCTGGCGAAGGCTCGTGGCGAACCGACAGACTGGTTCACCACCCACGGCGATGTATTTCCGGTCCGAGCGAAGATGACGCCCTTTCCACCCACATCACCCGTTCCCAATAAGCGCCCTATTCTGAAATCATTCG
>JAJFLS010000321.1 GCA_021772595.1 Opitutales bacterium | reverse complement strand
GACTGCGCCGAAGGCGCGACTAGTAACTATAGATGGGAACAACGGCGCTAACGCCACGGTACCCATTGATTTTAACATTCGTCTGCGCGATAGGCTTTTTTTCATACAACTCCTTCTCCACTCGATCCTACAATTAGATGATCCCGCCTTGAAGGTTAAAATGAGTATTTCGTGATCTGAATTGTTTTACTGTATTACAAAGCATCTAAAACCTATCCAGAGAGCTCATAGGGAAAGAGTTGCCAGCTAGCTATGCATCAAGCTCTTTTGGATTTGCGTTTGCTTTTTGCGCTTACTCAGTGGGCCCTGAGAAAGTGTCTAATAAGTTCAATTTGTAGGGTCAGCGCTTGCGCCGTACCGCAAAAGCCAAGCGTGATTTTCCTACGCGGTGCGGCGCAAGCGCCGACCCTACAACAAATATGAGAGATGATATGTTCACTTATTGTACACTCTATGAGTGATTCCCCTGCCTAATCACCCTAGATTTCCACCCCTGTATGAAACAGAGTCTTAATCGAAGAGAATTTCTAGCCTCCACCATGGCAGCGAGCGATTTGGCAGCGGTCTTCCCAGCGTGCTCGAGAACTACTTCAACAAATCGAATGGATGGTATCTCCAGGGATGGCATCCGAATTCGATACATCACGCTGACTCCTCTTTCCTACACCGACCCCAAACAGGATCTTTGGCGGAGCTACAGTTATACGGTCTGGAAAACCGACGCGGCTTTGACTCAGGTCTATACGGATCAAGGAATCATCGACGATGTGGAAAAGAAGTTTCCCTATTCGCCAGGTTCTTTCAAAAGTCCCAATCCGAAAATGCAGATTTGAACAAGATCATCAAGCTGCCGAGCCATCCTGTAGCGACGAAGGAGCGTATCCTGTAATACCAAATATCATTCGGTTGATACGCTCGATTCTGTGCTTTCCGCGTACCGGATTTTCAGGTAACTTGGGAATATGAAACACCTCTCCCTTCTTCCCCTTGTCTGCTCACTGCTGATCGCTTTTGGCCTGAACATCGTCGCTCTAGCAGACGATCCCAGCATCGGCGCGACCAAGCGCGGGAATGCATCATTCTTTGAAAAGCACGCCGCCTTTCTCAAGCGAGCCGCCGCAGGACCCGCAGGCGTGGTTTTCATTGGGGATTCCATCACCCAAGGCTGGGGCAAGGTTCCGGAGATCTGGGAAAAGGCCTGGGGCAAGTACCAACCCGCGAATTTCGGAATCGGTGGCGACCGGACGCAGCATGTCATTTGGCGCATCGAAGAAGGCGAGTTAGACAAAGTGTCGCCAAAAGTAGTCGTGCTCATGATCGGCACGAACAACACAATGGACGATTCCGCTAAAGACATCGCCAAAGCCAACCGCAAGATTGTCGGCATGATCGAGAAGGCATTGCCCGAAACTAATATCCTCCTGCTCGCCGTCTTCCCGCGCGGCCCACGCACGATGCGCGGCAATGTGGACGACCCATGGGAAATGCGCATGGAAAAAATCGATACAATTAATGCGGACATGGCGAAGCTCGACAACGGCAGGAGTATCCGATTTCTGGATCTCGGCCCGAAGTTCACTTCGGCCGACGGCACCATCACCCATGCAATCATGCCCGACCAGCTGCACCTGAGCCCCGCAGGCTACCAGATTTGGGTAGAAGGCATGGCGCCGCTCCTAACCGAAATGATGGAGTGAGCGTATTAACCCAAACGTTTTGTAAACCTACAAGTTCACGGAGGAACGGAGGCGAATCGACCTTCATATTCGTTATAGGGTCGGCGCTTGCGCCGCACCGCGGTGGTTGAGGCTCGGCTTATGCGGCACGGCGCAAGCGCCGGCCCTACAACGAGCATGCGCCTCTGAATCCTTCTTTACAACTTCCCCTCAGGGATTCATACAAAGCTTAGCGGCGTGGTTTAATGGGCACTCGCATGTTCCACCCCGCTATCGCCTCAAACGCTCCGCCGATGAAAAAGCCCGATAGGCTGATAACGATCCTTTTCGCCTTGTGGTTTGCCTGCTTCGTACTCTCGTTCTGCATGCCGTTTTTGCTGGAAGCGAAAGGAGATGGATTCACGCGCGGATTCAACCGGATAAGCGCCCTCATCGGGTGGCAGTTCGCGGCAAGCCTTTTGGCATTGGTCGGTTTTATCGCGAGTTTCGGCAGAGTACGCGGCAACGCGGCGCTAGCCTGGATGGGCCGAGGGCCCTTCTTCCTCCAAATAACGTTAATCGTCGTCGTGGTCGCTTTCTTTCTTTACCAAGGACTAATCAACAAGCCCTCGCCGGAAACGAGCACCCCGAAGACATCAACCGCCCCCGCAGCCTCAGCAAGTGCAGCGTCCCAAGCGATCACAGCGCTACCAATTCCCGCCGCGGTTGAGACATTTTCCGGCATCTACCGCGGCGGCTTCGAGGCCAGCCACTTCTACGCGACAGACGGCCGCGGCCCCTGGTGGGTGGACGTGGACGGCGAACTGGGAGAATAGCTCAGTTCCTATTCCGTCGAAGGGCCCGGTCGCTCCGGCGGCGTAACAGTCGCGCTCCAAATAATCGGAGCGCTGAACGACGACATCGAGGGCCTGAAACACTTGGGGACATTCGAGGGCCGACTTAAAATTGTATCCATTGAATCAATTCGCCCGCTCACCCAGGAAGAGTTCGACCAACTTCAAGCAGCCTTCCTCAGCCAAAAAGCGCCACCCCGATAAATTCTCTCACATGTCGCAGCGATCGCGCCGCGCTTTAATACGACCACTATTGAATATGGTGGCTGATCTTCCCGCAACTGCGGGACCCTATCAATTCTCGTAGCTGAACGATTGCATCGTTCAGAATGGCCGCTCGGAGATCAGCCGCTACCCCAATACTCGAGAGAAGCTCGAGAAAGAGGTAGCGCCAGACTGCCAGGCGGGCCGCATCGGTTGAGGGTCGACTTATGTTCGGGACGACGCCCGAACGCTACCTATTTTATAGTAATTTGAGGGTAGTGAACGGGCGCCGCCCCGTTCCAATGATTCGCCGAACTGACCTGCCAAATAGTCTCTAAAATATAGCAAAAACGCGCCCCGAGATTGAGGCGCGCTTTTGGTCGATCGGAGCGATTGTCGCCTACCCTCTATTGATCGTTATTTTGACAGGAACAGGGCGAGTGAGCGTATCGAGAACAGGCGAATGGCCCATTAGCTCACGCAGTTTCGCCGCGTCCTCGTCGCTCTTCACATTGAAATTCACCCGGATTTCCTGGAAGCCTGGAACGACCTCCGGATCGAGTCCAAGAAATCCTTGGAGATCCAGATCGCCCTCAAGGCTTGAACTCATTTCTTTCACATCGATCCCATTGGCAGCAGCATGATACGCCAGCGAAGTAGTGATGCATCCCGCGAGCCCCGTTAGGACATATTCGACAGGATTCGCTCCGGTATCTGTGCCGAGGAGAACAGGGGGCTCATCCGCCGTGAACTCGAAGGGCTCCGACCGAGTATCGTGGTCCTGCCCCGCTCCGTAGTAGTCTTGGATCTTAGTACGATTGACGGATCCATCCTGCCACTCGTTGGTGGCTCGGAACTTGAACTGGGCGATCGATGGGTCCGCTTGAACGGATTCCACGACTTGGCCGAGGGCATCGAGATCAACGCCGTTTCGGGTGTTTTGGGGCTTGGTAATTGCATTCATAATTATTTCTTGTTTTGAGGTTATTGTTTTTCAGAACGATAGGAGATAAATAAACTCTCAGGCATGGTTGCAAGTTTTTTCTGAACGTTAGGTGATTTATTTTGATTTTCCCGGATTTTGCGTCCCTAGTTTCTAGGAACATGGGAAGAAAAAAGACTTACGACCGGGCAGACGTGCTCCATCGCGCTATGGAGCTCTTTTGGCGAAAGGGCTTTTCGGGCACTCACCTGCAAGAGCTTGTCGAGGTGACGGGGCTGAACCGCTTTGGCTTGTACAAGGAGTTCGGGGGCAAGGACGGACTATTCGACGAGGCGATGTCTCTGTATCTTAGCAAATTAGCGGAGACGCTCAAACCTCTCGGGCGCGAGCCTAGAGGCATGGGCAATATTAATGCCTACTTTCGGGAACTGGAGATGGAATTCTTTCTACACGGCTGCTTCCTCACCAACTCTCTCACCGAGAAAAACGTCATCAATTCTGGCACCTATCAAAAGATGGTCATCGCGTACGACGGATTTCAACAACTGGCGCGAGCGAATCTTGAGGCCGCCCAAGCTGATGGCGACATTGGCCCACAGGTGAATCTGGACGCTATTCAGCATTTCCTGGCAGCCCTGGATCTCGGAATAGTAGTGCATTCGATCAACGCCGAGGCCAGCGACAAGGACAGGATCGTCGCTCTGCTGGAAATATTTCTGAACGGATTGAAAGAGAGTAAATAGTCGTAGTCGATTCGATCGAAACGGCGATGAGCAAATGGGCAAAAATCAATTATCAACTATTAAGACTCTCCCACTCTTCTCACTCGATGCCTAACCGGCGGCGGGCTTCGATGCACTGATCGCTGCCGGGCTCGAACTTGCGGCATACTTCCGGTCGGGTTTCGTAGATGCGACAGAGTTTGTCTTCATTGAGAAAGGCGCAGGTATCCAAGAAGGGCAATGGATACAGGCGAAAAGCAATCAGGCCCTTTCTAAGATAATCGTCTATCCGGATGCCTTCATCTTTGATTTTCGGCTCGCGCTCCGCATCGCTCTCGCTAGCGAATATCGGAAAGCAACGGCAACAGGCCCCGCAATCCATGCAATCGTAGTCCTCATCTGAAGACGGCGATTGGGACGAATCATTCGAAGACATCACTCGCATTCCAACGTCGACCCTCCGAGAGTCAAGCGGGAGTCACGATTGCGCTCGGCAGCGAGATCTTGCTAAGGAAGGCTTGTCACGGTTGTAAATCCTGAGCGAAGTCGAACGGCGTAGTATCGCGAAGGCGGAACGACCGCATCCTGTTAATGGATTTATCAGGGAGGCCTTAAATTGACGCCTTCCCGTATGCGGGAAGATTGGCCGCTACCAAATTTGCCCCCGTGGAAGAAAGTCGCGCGCTTAACCAACAAAGCGATGGGTTGCGTCCGTTCGAGAAACGCGAGTAATTTTGTTTCACACCCGCAGGATTTGCAGGTAGCTGTAGAGAAGAGTGCTAATTGCGATGAACAAAAGACTGATAGGATTTTCGAGCGCGTTACTTGTTTTGCTGGGATGGGCCAGCGGAGCGATAGGGGCCCAGGAGTCTGCCCCTGAAAAGCCCAACATTATCTTTATCCTAGCGGACGATCTGGGCTTCAACCAAATCGGGGCCTACGGCAACACGCCCATCAAGACGCCGCACATCGATCGGCTCGCCGCGCGGGGGATTCGGTTCACCCAGGCCTACTCCGGCAACACCGTTTGTTCACCCTCACGGGTCTCGCTATTCACCGGGCGCGACGGACGACTGATGGAAAACAATTCGAACACGGTTCAGCTCCAATCCGCCGACATCACCATCGCCCACGTCCTAAAATATGCGGGCTACGACACCGCCCTGTTCGGGAAATATTCCATCGGCTCCCAGATGGGCGTGACCGATCCGCTCGCCATGGGATTCGACGCGTGGTACGGCATGTATTCAATTTTGGAGGGACACCGGCAATACCCTCAGGTCCTCTGGCGCGATGGTGTGAAGGAGCGCATCGAAGCCAACGAGGCCGGACGCAAAGGAGCTTACGCCCAGGAACTTTTCGCCCGGGAAGCCATGCAATACATCCGCCAGAAGCGCGAAAATCCGTTTTTCGTCTTCCTCGCTTTTTCGTCGCCCCATGCGGAGCTGGCGGCTCCCGAAAAGTATTTGAGGCCATACGAGAACCAGTTTCCAGAAAAGCCCTACAGGGGAATGTCGACCGGAACCGCCATCGAGAAATACGCCGCCTACTACCCCGAGCCCGTGTCCAATCCGAATGCGACCCTCGCGGCCATGGTCACCGCGCTCGATGATTACGTAGGGCAGATCTATGCGGTGCTCGAGCAAACGGGCATCGCCGACAACACGCTCATCATCTTCACCTCCGACAACGGCCCCCACGACGAGGGCGGCGCCGATCCCGCGT
>JAJFLS010000033.1 GCA_021772595.1 Opitutales bacterium | reverse complement strand
CACAGTCCGTTCTTCGTGCGATCCTCGCCCCAATCGCTTTAATCCTCTCTGTCAACGTCGCCTTCGGGGGCGGTTCCCTGGTGTGGGAGCAAGACACAATTTCGGTGACCGCCGAAATCGGCCAGAAGGAGGTCAACGCCTATTACGGCTTCACCAACACGAGCGACGCCCCGATAACGATCACCAAAGCCCAAGCATCCTGCGGCTGCACGATCCCTTCCCTCGAGAAGGACACCTACGCGCCAGGCGAGACCGGCAAGCTGCTCGCCAAATTCGACATCGGCAACCGCGCCGGCGCCCAGCACAAAACCATAACCGTCGAGACGACGGAAGCCAAAGGGCCGCAGAGCTACTCGCTCACCTTGAACGTCGACATCCCCCAGCTCCTTAAGCTCAAGCAACGCGCTCTGCTTTGGAAAGTCGGCGAGAGCGCCGAGCCCAAAGACTGCGAGATCATCATCCACACGAGCTACCCGATGAAAATCGAGAGCGTCGCGACGAAAAACGGCGACGACGCTCCATCAAATTTCAATTTCGAAATCGAGGAAATCGAAGCGGCCCAGAAATACCTGATCCGCATCACACCCAAAAGCACCGAAGCGAAAGTCCGCGAAACCTGCTACCTCGTCAGCCCCGACGACAAGAAGAACCAGCTCCGCAATTTCCCGATCTACGCGTGGATAAGGTGAGGAAACATCTCGCCGATTGCAGGAGCCTGCTTGCAGGCGAAATTCTCAATTGAATCGCCTGCAAGCAGGCTCCTACATTTCAACGCGAGTCGCTTCAGGCGCTTTTTCGAACCAGCACCACGGGCGTCTGGTCTGCTTCGATTACGGAGCGATAGAATTCCTGCACTTTGGAATAGTCTTCCGCGGGCACGATCGTGTCGTTGAATCTCAATGTCCGTTTGTAGATGATCTTATCCTCAACTTGCTCAAGTGTCGCGGAATAGCTGGCGAATTCCGATTCGAATTCGATTCGCTCTTTCATATCGTCGATCACAAAATCGACCGGAAGGTATATCATCGATTCCTCTTCGAACAAGCTGGGCGACATCTGAATCGGCATCGTTCTAATCGAAGCCGTAAAGGGATGGCCATCTCTTCGAGATAATATCGCCGGCTTGAAGATGAGCAACTGGTTCCGCATCGACTTCGCGTAATCGGGAATCATGAAATCCAAAACTATTTCAAAACTCCTGTCCTCAAGCGCCTTGTCCTCCGAACGGATCATTGCGACCTTAGCGCTGGTGTTCTCTCCACTGACCCATCGCTCACACACAGCTTTATATTCCTTCTCATCGTTCCGGAGTTTCGAGACACGTTCGATATTGGCCCGCTTGCCAAGATAGCGGTCGCTGACGCGGCCCAGTATCGAGCCATTCGGAAGCAGCTCCGCTTTGATTCGCCTCGACTCCAGATTAGATTCGGGCGGACCTTGCGGCAGGCGTATAAGGTTTTCCATGTCCTTCTTTCCCAAAACAGTATATCCGCCTTGTTCGGCGAAAGGCAATTCACCGATCGGAGTTAGTCGAGAAGTGGGATCGACAAACAGCAACCGGCCTACACCTTCCTCCTCCACAACTGCTGGCGTATCTACAGATTCATCCACTTCCACCGCAGCAATACAATGGTTGAAATAGAACGGGGAAGGCCATTCTGGATACACCGCATCATTATTCGTAGCATTAACAATCACAGGATACGCCTTTATCCCAACTACTTGAAGCATCGAGCGCATGAGCGTTGCCTTGTCCTTGCAATCTCCATACCCGACTCTAAATGTCTCGGAGGCCGGCCTTGGCGTATAGCCGCCGCCGCTGCCAACATCCATGCTTATCGATGCATAAGGGAGTTGCTTTACGTACTCTCCTACCGCAAGCACTTTACTCCAGATGTCGTCCGCGCCATCGGTTAATTCCTTCGCCTTTTCGATGATCTCGGGCGTCGGACTCACTTGCGGATCTTGTATTTCCACCGTGTAATTTGAGATGTCTTTCCAAGATTTGAAAGCGAGCGAGTCGCGCTTGAGCCGCGAATTCTCTGGCGGCACTACATCGATCGTCACAAACGCTCTCTTTAAGCTTCTATACGGCGCTTTCGGTTCCGCTTTGATCCCTTGGAGATTCTCCATCTTCCAAACGTGGCGATTGTCACTGCTGAGCGATGACGGAGCTCCATGAAATCGGGTATCTTTAAAAGACCAATTTTCAGGAATCGATACTTCGATCTTAGACATCAAGACGGGAATGCTCGACTGAAAGTACCATTTATACTGAGTGAATGCAGAACGATCTTCGCGCGTGTATTCATAGCCGAATACAGTTCCCGGCCGACACTTCGATTTGCCATCAATTATCTTAACCTTGCTTTCTGAATACATAGAATACCCAGAAGACGTTTGATCCTTAACCTCGCTGTTCTTAAACGCGTACACCTCTCCTTCTCGATCGATCGTCCATGCTTTTATTCTAATAATTTTCCCCGTGCCATCATCTCGATAGTGAGCAAACACTTTTGCGCGGGCTTTGCCGCTCGGCTCGATAACGCGAATCGCATAACGGGTTGTCGTCATTAGCGTGCCATTCTCTTGGAATTCGTGAATGACTTCGTCCCACAACACGACCGCCTCTGGCCGGTCGTCCGGATCGAACTTAGGATTCGCGGCATCGGCTGCATCGGCGAGCCAGTCGGGAGCTTTCGTTTTCGCTTCGACAACCGCGACGCTAGAAAACGCCGCCAAAAGACAGAGACCGCCTGTAATCGCGTTGATCTTCATAGCGAGGAGACTTCAGTCGCGACTTTCTTCAAGGTGATTGTGTGCTGATCCTGCCGATGCTTCTCGTCGAACTGACTCTTGATAGCCCCATAGACTCTAACCGGAAAGTTAACTCCCGAAAGCCTGAATGCCCTAGAGTAGACAAGCGTATTAGACTTCTTTTTAATCCCCAACGTCGGCTCGTATTCAATGACCGTCTCAACATTGAAGGGTCTCGGAGCGCTCGCTTGTTCCAACTCGTAGTTGTCGGGAAGCTTGATTTCAACCTGATCCAGCTCGTTTATAGTATGATCGAAAAAGAGATCGGAAATACGTTCCGATTCTGGAAACTCCGGCGTGGAGGCTTTTCGAAAAACGTTTGTCTGCAAGAAAATCCGGTCGCCTACAACATCCGCGAACGGCATGGGTTCGAGTTCAAAAGAAATCTTCAGCGGTTTGAGCGGATCCATTACGTTCATCATCTTCATCGAGCTAACATTCGCTTCCGGCCACAACTCGCGCCTGATCCCTTCTTCCAAATGTTCGCGACGCCCTTGTTGAGCCATATTATCGAGAACGCGCTTCGCCTCCACCGCATAGTGCCCGATTAGCTCGATTTCTACTTTCCCGCTAATGTAGCCCTTCTCATCCAACTGCAGTTTGGCTGCTCTTTTCTCCATCGAATCGGCCACTTTAGAAAAGCCGACTACTTGCAATTCCAGTTTCTTTTTGTCCGCGATAAGCGCACTTACGCCTTCGTTCTGCCAATTCAATCTACCATAGGGCAAATACTTCCCGCCCGGATCAAAGTACTGCCATTGATCGCCATCGCGAACGGAAATGACACTCGCCCGTAACGTCCTTTCTTTTGACATAAGGACTTTTCTAAATGTGTAACTCGTCCGATCGCCCACTGCCGCCATCCGAGCGTCAAACCCAGCCGCTCGAGCCAGAGCGCAGAAAACAGTATTAATATTCCTCGGGCTTCCGTAGCCCTGAGCCAGCACCTTCTCGGCAGACATATCGCCCCTGATTTTCTTGCGGTCGTCAGGAGTGAGCTTTCGATTGGCGCCGTGTCGGGCGTTAACGATTTCCGTAACGCAATAGGAATAGATCTTCCGAAGCTTCTCCTCGTCGTCCGACACGCCCTCCAAGATAGTCTTGAGCGTCGCCTTGACTTCCTTGCCCGCTTTCGTTTGCGACTCCATTATTCGATAGAGTTTCTGGGCCTCGCCTTTCCAGTAAGCGTCCCCAGAGCTAGAATTGCCTGTCAAATAGAATAGAAGCCAAGCTACTCCTGCTTTCTCGGGGGGCTGATGAGGCTCGTCCAGATGGGATGGCATATTCACCACATCCAATTCATAAAACCCATCCGGCTTCCGATCCATCCCGCTACTATCGCACTTGGACGTCATCCATTTGATATAGTTCCCAACACCGAAACCCGAAGATGGCCGCACGCGGATATTAGCATGACGAATGGGCCAACGCTCTTGAAAGGCGACGAACACCTCCGGCGAGTAGTAGTTTTCATCGAGGTTTATCCGATATTGGTACTCGACGATGTCGCCAGGACTCAGATCTGTAAACGAGAACGACTTCGCTTTTACTGAACCTTGAGAATCCCTTTGGAGCATCTTATCGTAGAAATCGCCTTTTTCGATCTCGACCACAGAATCATCCGGCTTAACAACGCGCGCGCTGAGAGCTCCCAGTTTAGAACCACGAGTAGAATAGGAAATCGTAATCTGATTCACGCTCGCCACACCACGCTCATCGTATATCTTAATGCGCACATAAGTTTTCCGCATGTTCGCAACGTCAGTGCCATCATCGGATTCGATCGACTTGTAGAGCACTTCCGCGCCCGCGTTCGGGTCGATCTCGCTCTTAGTATAGGCTCGCTCCTCGTCGGTTATTGGGAGCCAGACCGCCGCATTGGCGAAATTCGAAATGAGAAAGGCGACTAGTAGCGCCAGACGGTCGATCGGGAAATAGGAACAGAATCGCGAAGACATAACAGAGCGAGGTTGATTCAAGGGTAACAGATAGCGGATTGCCAACTTAGGCGGTGACAAGTCTGCGCGAGATGCCCAAGCCTTCAAGGGAAAAACGCTGGGGAACGCGCGCGCCATGCCAGAAACCGTAGGGGCTTCGCTTGCGGAGACCGCGTAGTAGGAGTTCTAGCTGCTTCTGCGGTCTTCGCTAGCGAAGCCCCTACGGATCGCCTGCAAGCAGGCTCCTACATCACGACTAGGAACTTCCCTGTATCCAAATTCTAACCGCGTTTCAAATAGCGTTCGAAAAACGCCAGCACCGTTGCTCGAACCTCGGGAGTGTCGAACAGCTTTCCGCCATGGCCCGCGCCTTTGACGATCTCTAGCTGCGAGGGCACGCCCATCTTTTGGAGGCGTTCGTAGAATTGCACGCTTTGCGAAATCGGTACACCCGGATCCTCGTCTCCGTGCATGATCAGAAACGCGGAATCGTCTTTCGAAACATTGTCGTAGCCGCTCGCCTGCTTCGCCAACTCCGGGCAGTCTTTGACGGTGCAGCCGAGGAGCTTCGCTCCGTTGGAATTCGCCACGTCCTCTTCGGTGCGTCCATCTCCTACATTATTCGGCGGCATCGTAAGAAGCTCCGTCGGCCCGTACCAATCGCAAACCGCGCTCACGCGGCTCGAAACGTGCTCGTCGTTCGGATACGGCAGCGTCCCCATCAGGGCCGCCAAATGGGCGCCCGCCGATTCGCCCCAAGAGCCAATACGCTCCGAGTCCAGGCCGAAAAGATTCGCGTTGCGCCGCAGCCACCGGATCGCCTCGCGACAATCGTCGATCTGAGCCGGCCATTGCGCGACATCGGTGAGGCGATAGTTGATACTCGCTACCGCGTAGCCCTCCTCCGCAAGCCAGGCCGCTTGGCAGTTCTTCTTGCTCCCGTTCTTCCAGCCACCCCCGTGAACCCAGACGACCACCGGCACTGCACCGCTCGCATTCTCAGGAAGATAGAGATCGAGCAGAAGCGAATACCCATTCGGACGCGCGTACTCGAGATCCTTGACAACTTCCGGCCCAGCGAATGCCGCGAGCTGAGGAAACAAGATAAGGGCGAACCAACGAATCAATTTGGCGGGAGAAGAAAAAACGCTCATTCCAAAACCGTTAAACCATTCTCCTCTTCAATCAATCACGATTATCCCGGTCCATGGCACGGATGTTTCCTTCTGAACTCACGCGAAGCCGCAAAGCCGCGAAGATTTTAAAGACAGAAGAGAACCACAATCAGGAGCGTTTTGTCCTCACTATTTCTTCCTTCGCGTTTTCGCGTCTTCGCGTGAGATCCACCGCAAGCCGCTCCATTTTCCCAGTGACACAGAAGCGAAGGGACGTCATAATCCTAATTTCCTAAAATCGACACTGCATAAACATGAATCGCAAAACACCTCAAATCCTCGCCTGCCTAATCATCTCAACACTGGCCGCATTTTCTTCCTTCGCAGCCGAAGTCGCGGGGACGCTGGAAACCTGGCACAAGATCACCCTCTCGTTCGAGGGACCGGAAACAGCGGAGACCGCGACTCCCAATCCCTTTACCGACTATCGCTTGGAGGTGACTTTCGAAAAGAAAGGCGGAGGCACTTCCTACACTGTCCCTGGATATTACGCCGCCGATGGCAACGCAGCGGAAACCGGCGCCGCGCAAGGGAACGTGTGGCGCGCCCATTTCGCAGCCGACCAAGCCGGACTTTGGAACTACCGCGTTTCCTTCCGCAAGGGCTCGGGGATCGCAGTCAGCGACGCGTCCGGAACCAGCGCCGGATACATGGACGGCGACACCGGCAGTCTCCAAATCACCAAGACATCGAAATCCGCCCCGGACCTGCGGGCCAAGGGACGGCTGCAAGTCGTGGGCGAACACTATCAGCGCTTCGCCGAAACCGGGGAATACTTTTTGAAATGCGGCGCCGACGCTCCAGAAAACTTGCTGGCCTACGACGATATTGACGCCACTCCGAATGTTAGCGATTTCCGCAAAAACTGGGCGCCCCATCTTCAGGATTATTCGAGCGACGCGGACGATCTTCTGTGGGGGCCCGGCCAAAACAAAGGCAAAGCCCTCCTGGGCGCCATCAACTACTTGGCTTCCAAAGGAATGAACGTCTTTTCCTTCCTCACCTTCAACATCGATGGCGACGACCACAACGTCTACCCCTACCTCCTCAGCGGAAACGAAGATGCCTACATCGCCTACGCGGCGGACCACAAAGGCAAGGACGCGACCAGCTGGGACGACTTCTTCCATCACGACCGTTTCGATTGCTCGAAAATGGATCAGTGGGAACGGGTTTTTGAATACGGCGACCGCAAGGGCATGTACCTCCACTTCAAGACGAGCGAAGCCGAGAACTGCTTCAAGATGGACGGCGGCAATCTCGGCCCCGAACGCAAGCTCTACTACCGCGAACTCATCGCCCGCTATGGCCACCACCTCGCTTTGAACTGGAACATCGGCGAAGAGAGCACGCAGTCGTCCGCCCAGATCAAAGCATGCGCCAAATACCTCGCCAGCCAGGATCCCTACGATCACCAAATCGTGCTGCACACCCATGGCAAAGACGAGGATCACGAAAAACACTACCGCCCTTTGCTCGGCGATGCGTCCGACTTGACCGGTCTATCGGTCCAAACCAACCAGCCCGACTTCCACCGCGTTCATGGAGCCGTCGCGAAATGGGTCAAAGCCTCCTCAGCCAGCGGCAAAAAATGGATCGTCGCCTGCGACGAACCCGGCGACGCCCAACACTCACTCGTCACGGATGCCGAAGATCCCACGCACGATACCGCTCGCAAGAACGCCCTCTGGGGAACGCTCATGGCCGGCGGCGCGGGCGTGGAATGGTATTTCGGATACAAGCATCCCGAGAGCGACTTGACCTGCCAGAACTGGAGGAGCCGCGACAAAATGTGGGACCAATGTCTCTACGCGCTTAACTTCTTCCGCGACCAGGACATCCCCTTCTGGGAAATGGCCAACGACAACGCGCTCTCGTCTCATGACGATTCCTACTGCTTCGCGAACCCCGGCGAAGTCTACGTCTTATATTTGAAAAATGGAGGCGAAACCAAACTAGACCTCAGCACCGCCAAAGGAAAATTCAAAGCCACCTGGTACAACCCTCGCACCGGCGAATACGCCCGCAAAACGCAAACCCTCAAAGGCGGCGCCCAAGTCTCGCTCGGCTCCCCTCCATCAGACGAAAACCAAGACTGGGCCATTCTGGTGCGTCGATAGGATTGAACTCATGCAAATTCGCGCCATCCCGCGCCTGCGCATAGGCGTCAACTTATCTGAAATCGTCTAAAAACCACGCCGCGCTGCGTCGTAGCTACGACGAGACTTCGGCGTGGAAAATGCAAACTCCCCTCAGAGAACGCTATCGAATGTAGGAGCCTGTCATTGACCCCGACATGTCGGCGGCTTGCAGTCTCCTACACGATCTAAGCATTGTATCTCTCACCAACTCGGCCCAGTGTCCAAGAAACTACCTCTTATGAAATCGATCCGAAGCTGGAAACTCGTCAGGACTTGCGATGAGAATGCGCCGTCCTCAAAGTGAGCGTGAATTGAATTTTATTAAAACATCTGCGCTATCCGTGGAACCTGTGGTTAATAGAACGTACCCCCTAATCTCAATATGATCTTCAAACATCTCCTCTTCTCGTTAACACTCGCCACAAGCATCGCCCTATTCGCAGACGACAAGCCCAACATCGTCCTCATCATGACCGACGACCAGGGATACGCGGATCTTTCGATCATGGGCAATCCGGTTCTCGAGACGCCGCACATCGATTCGCTCGCTCGCGACGGGGCGTCCATGGACACCTTCTACGTCAGCCCCGTTTGCTCGCCCACTCGAGCCTCCCTCATGACCGGACGCTACAACTACCGTACCCGATTAGTCGATACATGGAAAGGCCGCTCGATGATGGAGCCAGAGGAATTCACAATCGCCGAAGCGTTGGGCGAGGCGGGCTACAAAACCGGGATTTTCGGCAAGTGGCATTTGGGAGACAACTATCCAATGCGGGCGACGGACCAGGGATTTCAAGAAGCGCTCATACACCTCGGCGGCGGACTCGGCCAACCCTCCGAGCCACGCGAGAACAACCGACGCTACACCGACCCGATTCTCTTCCGAAATAATATACAAGTTCAAACAAAGGGATATTGCACCGACGTCTATTTCGATGGAGCGATCGATTTTATCGATCAATCGGTTTCCGCTAAAAAACCGTTCTTCACCTACATCGCCACCAACGCGCCGCACAGCCCCTACCACGATGTTCCAGAGGCCTTGTATCAGAAATACAAGAACAAGGACCTGACTCCCGTTCTCCTCGGCAACACCGAGGACGCCGACACGGTCGCACGCGTATTCGCCATGGACGAGAATATCGATCAAAACGTCGGCAAGCTCCTTGCCCATTTGAAAGCCAAGAATATCGAGGAAAACACTATCGTCATTTTCATGGTGGACAACGGCCCCAACACCCGCCGCTACATCGGCCTCTCTCGCGGCAAGAAAAACGAGGTGCACGACGGAGGAATACGCTCCCCATTTTTTATGCGCTGGCCCGCACAACTAAAAGCCGGCGCCCGCAGCGACCGGATCGCCGCCCACATCGACGTGATGCCAACTCTTCTCGAAGCCGCCCAAGTCAGCCTGCCCGCTGACCACCCCTTCGACGGACGCAGCATTCTGCCCCTGCTCAAAGGCGAAAATCCAAATTGGCCTGATCGCAGCCTCGTCCTGCAAATCCATCGAGGCGATCAACCCACTCCCCTCCACCACATCGCCGTCCGCGAGCAACGCTGGAAACTCGTCCACCCCACCGGCTTCGCCAACGAACGCATGCCCGCCGACATACCCCTTGAACTCTACGACATGGAAGCCGATCCCGGCGAAACGAACAACCTTTACGAGAGCCGCCCCGAAATCGCCAAACGCCTCATGCAATCCTACGAACGCTGGTTCACCGACGTTTCCAGCACGCGCCCCGATAACTATACCCCACCCCGCATCATCCTCGGCACGGAAAACGAAACCCGAACCACCCTCTCCACCCAAGACCGCCGCGTCACCGAATCCGGAGGAGAATGGCTTCTCGAATTCCAAGGCGACCACACCTACGACGTCGAATTCCTCTGGAAAGAACCCGTCGAAAACCTAACTCTCGAACTTCAAATCGGAACGCAGCGCGAAACTCTGAAAATCAACCGACCCACCGACGAAGCCCGTATCCAGAAAATTGCTATCCCAGCAGGCGAAACGTCCCTCTCCACCCGCATCCTCAAAGGCAATCCCAAGCACGTTCCGTATCACATTATTCTGATACAGTAGTAACGCAGTAGCTCAGTGCTTCTGCCTGAACCTCATTGAATATCAATTGTAGGAGCCTGTTTGCAGGCGATTGAAGGTTTATCGCCTGCAAGCAGGCTCCTACATTTTCAGCAAAGATGAGTGATTCACTTACGCGGCTCAGGCTGAAGCGCTGAGCGACTCGATCCACCAACTTGAAGGAGATTCGAATCCAGCCTCCGGCTTGCGTGCAATTTCTTGTTTTCTAGAAATCCCTAACCGACCCGTCTTTAGCATTGAGGCGTGGCTGGTTAGGCACCTCTCCAAAAGGAATCCTGGCGGCTGCGATTTCATCGAAGGACACACCCAAACCGGGTCCCTCCAACGGCAATGCAAAACCGTTTTCTACCGTCGGAAAAGGACTTACGACCTCAGGATTTCGAGGCCCATTCACCCACGGGGCCTCGATCAGAGCTATGTTGGGAATGGAAAGCGCTGCATGCAAAGTCGCCGCAGAGCCTAAGGGACCCGCGTTGTTATGCGGTACGAGATCGATGTAGTACACCTCCGCCATGGCAGCGATTTTCTTCATTTCGGTGATACCGCCACAATGGTTCACATCCGGTCGCAAATAGTTCACGTATTGGTTTTCTATGGTTTCGCGACAATCCCATTTATCGTGGTAACGCTCGCCGATTGCCAGGGGCAAATCAGTGTGCTCACGAAGCCATTTGAGGGCTTCGGGATTCTCATGCCGAATGGGATCTTCTACGAAAAAGGGGCGGAACGGCTTGGCCAGTTCGAAAAGCTTGATAGCCCACACGGGATCGTAGCGGCCGTGAACTTCCAGGATCAAATCGACCTCGTCTCCCACTGCTTCGCGAATCGCTTCTAAGTATTCAATTTGCTGATATACCGCGGCTTTATGATCGTGAAAATCATTCGCATCGTGACTGTGAAACGCCCGAAAGCGGATAGCCGTGATGCCCCGAGACGCCCTTTCTCGAGCGTTATTGGCCGCCTCTTCTGCGGTCATGCCCGAGACATGGCCATATACACGGACTTTAGTGCGCGCCAAACCACCGAGAAGCTGGTACACAGGAAGCCCGACAGCCTTGCCCTTAATATCCCAAAGGGCTTGATCGATACCTGCTATAGCCGATCCCGTGCTCGGCCCCCCTCGTTGAAAGCGGCGACGAAAGCACGTCTGCCAAAGATATTCTATACGTTGCGGATCTTCGCCAATGATGAAGGGTTCCAGATCCTTGAGCATTCCTTCTACGCTGAAAGGAAGAAAGTGATTGGTCGCATCCCCGTAGCCTACGATACCTGCATCGGTCTCGAGGCGAACATACACATCTCGACCCGTCATAATGGTATCCATTTTTATGATTTTCATATTTGGGACAGCAGGGACCGGTGGACGTTCTTTGGCCAAGGCCAGCGGGGACGCTCCCAGCACAGCTCCTGTCCCTAGTAGGTTTCTTATCATTCCTCTACGGTTCATTTTTGCCGGGGAGGTGTTAGCGATTTTGGACATGGGTAGAGCATGTCCATATCTGGAATCAGTGTCTACAACCAAGTATCCGCATAAACTGAAGACGCGTTTATTGTAAATAAACACCCCTCTCCACCCGCATCCTCAAGGGCACCCCCAAGTACGTTCCGTATTATATCGTATTGACGAATAAGTAGCTCAGCAATTCAGTCTGCGCCTCATCGAATATCAATTGCAGGAGCGGCAATAGGCCTCGATTCGCGCGTGTCTATCGCGGCATAAAGCCGTTCCTACATTTTCAGCAAAACCTGGAGATTCACTGATGCGGCTCAGACTGAAGCGCTGAGCTATTCTCAATCCCCCAACGGAGGTTGGATAGTCTTGTTGATTTTAGCCCAGCTTGCCCTTGGTCTTCTCCAAGTCCGGCTGGTCTGCATCGACCACATTCCACAAGCTGATGCCTTCCCTTACCAAGGGCGCTTCCGTCGTCGGCAAAATCGCGGCGAGTCGCTTCTTGACGCTGGCGTACTCCGGGTTGGCCGCCTGGTTATTCCATTCGTCTGGATCCTCTCGATGAGAGTACAGCTCTTCGCTGCCGTCGAAATAGCGAATGTAGCGCCACTGTTTTTCGCGAACAGTGTAATTGCCCCGCCCCCATGTAGTGATTGCAGGATAGTCGATCTGCGCCGATGGGTCTTTCACCTGCGGCGCCAAGCTGACGCCGTCCACGTATTTCGGCGCCGCGAGCCCAGCGTAGTCGGCGATCGTCCGGTAGACATTGATCAGAGAAACGCCTTGATCCACTTCGCGCCCCACCGGAGCAGTTGCCTCGCGTGCGTCCCAGATGACGAAGGGCACGCGGGTCGCCTCTTCCCAAAGGGCGAATTTCCGGAAATGGCGCTTTTCACCCATTCCGTATCCATGATCTGACAACATCACGACGACGGTATTATCCGCATACGCGCTGCGCTCCAATTCATCCAGCACGCGGCCGATGTTGTAGTCGGCCCAGGAGATGCAGGCCAAGTATGCCCGGCGAACGCGATTCCAGGCGTCGTCGTTTCGGTATCGAAAATCGTCGTTGATGTTCGCCATCGCCCTCCCCGCCCACGGTATGTCGTCGTGGTCATCCGCCTTGATCCGGGGCGGTTCGATCTCTTCGGGGTAGAGGTCGAAGAACTCTTGCGGACACACGAATGCGAGATGCGGTTTCACGATGCCGACGGCCAAAAAGAAGGGCTTGTCGTGCGACCGCTTCAACACGTCGATGCCGTACGAAGCCACTTGATAGTCGGGATGTTCGTCCAAAGGATTAGACGTCGGACAGAAGGCCATTTTGGTTGAGTTACCTTGTTGGTAACCCGCTTCGGGCTTTAAATTCAGCTCGTGCTTTTCCGCCACATGGTAATCGCTCCACTCGCTCTCCAACGCCTTAGAGCCGTGATGGATCTTGCCTGCCCCGTAAGTTCCGTAGCCGTTCTCCTTTAGAAATTGCGGCAGCGACGTGTAGTGCTCGAGAACATCATCGTGAATTTCGTCGAAGTTGTAAAAGGGGTAGAGTCCGGAATGGAACGGCTCCACGCCAAAGAGCAAAGCGTTGCGACTCGGAGAACACGCCGGGGCGACGCAATGAGCGTTGGTGAAGTTTACGCCCTTTCGAGCCAAACGATCCATGTTCGGCGTTATCGCCTGAGGGTGCCCCCCCAAGAAGCCGACCCAGTCGTTCATGTCGTCGATCGCGATAAAGAGAATATTCGGCGGATCCGATTGAGCGCTGGCGCTCTGAGCCAATACCGCCGAGCCGCTCAACGCGGCGCCGGCGAATAGTCCCAGCGCGATTCGACGACAAAGGAATCGAGCCACAGCAAAGAATGGGGTCATAGTCATTACAATTAAATTACGACCTCAGTTCGATCTTGGACAGAAGCTCGCGGCGCGGAGTCGGATACAAGAAAAACGTGCCTATCATATAGTACTGCATAGACGGTGATTTGTAGGGGCGTCGCTTGC
>JAJFLS010000320.1 GCA_021772595.1 Opitutales bacterium | reverse complement strand
AAACGTTCCTCAAATCCTGACGGCCTTTCAGGTGGAGTTTCTTGACGTCTGGAGGGTTGGCCTTCGCTTCTTTTTGGACCCCTTTCGGAAATTCTGGATTCAGCTCGTATTTGTGGAGAATGGACATGAGCTCCGCTTGCGGCTCATGGGTGGCTCCGAGATTGAGAATGATCTCGCCCTCGGGATTGACATGTCGTTGTTCCCATTCGTGGAGCTTGACCACGACTTTGCTGCCGACGGTTGGCCTAGGCTTCAGTTTCGATTGCGCGGGCTCGGGAACGTAAATGTCGTGAATCAGCCGAGGGTCGTCCGGAACCACGTAATGAAAAAAGCGCGTTTTTTGAAGGTTGCCGACAATGGTGTCTCGGGCGCGTTCCTGGATACGGATGACGCGACCGGTCTTGCGGTTCGGGTAGAGCGCGGGTCTGGGTTTGCGGTGGGTTCTGGCTTGCGCTTTTGGGCGATGGAATTCGTCGTAAAGCCGGACCAGAACCTTGTCGCCATGCATCGAGACTCCCGTGTCGGAGGCGTCGATTTCGATGGGTTCCTTAGGCTTCTGGGCGTCTCCGGTTTCCGGCAGGACGAAGGCGGACCCTCTCTGGCGGAACCGGATGATTCCCGTGACGAGATCAGCATCTTTCGGGATGCAATAGCGGTCGCCTTTTATTCTCACCAAATCGCCTCGACCCAGAAGGCTTTTGAGCTCGAAGTCGAATTTCCGTCGGTCGCGTTTGGCGAGTTCTAGGGATTTTGCGAGTTTGGATTTACTCAGAGGAACGTAGTCCTCGGTTTGCATGAGCGCTATAATGCGTTCTTTTATTTTCATTTAATTAATCTAGAGTAGAATTTGATTGGATTCGCTGGGGCATCCCTTAGTAGTTCGAAAACGATGAAGATTATACATGCTGCAAGCGAGATGTTTCCCTTTATCAAGACTGGGGGACTCGCGGACGTTACTGGGGCGCTTTGCAAGTCTCTGGCCAGCTTTGGTCACGAGATCTCTTTTTTCATACCCGGATATCGCAAGATATTGGAATCTCCAGAGTTCAAAAAGGCGAAACTCAAAGTGGTTTTGCAGGTCGAGCTCGGAGACGATTTCCTGAGAGGGGAGGTGTATGCCTTGCCGATAAGCAAAAGACAAACGTTGTATGTAATACGTCGAGACGAGTTTTTCGATCGCTCGAATCCTTATGGAACGACGAATCGTGATTACGACGACAACGATCGCCGTTACATTTGGTTTTGCAAGGCAATTGTGGAGGCGATGCACATTCTTCACATTAAGGCGGACATTCTGCATTGCCACGATTGGCAGACCGGTTTGGCCCCGCTATTCCTTCGAGCCGTCGAGCAGGAGCATGGCGAGTCGCTCGTGCTGAAGACTTTTTTCTCCATCCACAATCTCGCTTTTCAGGGCTCGTTTCCGAGTAGCTCGTTCCGTTTTACGAATCTTCCAGATGATTTCAATGAGGTCGATGGAATCGAGTTCTATGAGCAGATCAGCATGATAAAAGGGGGTATCTTTTTCGCCGACACGATCATGACGGTCAGCCCGAATTACGCGCGTGAGATTCTGACACCAGATTTTGGATGCGGGCTGGAAGGAGTATTGAAAGTGCGCCGAGAAGATTTGATAGGAATCGCGAATGGGATCGACGTGGAAATTTGGAATCCGGAGAAGGACGAGCATTTGCCGGCGAATTACTCGGCGAAAGATTTGTCGGGAAAACAGGAATGCCGAAAAGCGCTGTTGGAAGAGACGGGATTGGCGGAAACGGATAAGCCTGTCTATGGCGTGGTAGCCCGCCTTACGGAACAGAAGGGAATCGATCTGTTGCTGAAGCAGATGAGCTTCTTCATAAAGAACGACTGCCGTTTGGTGATCCTCGGAAAGGGTGATCCCAACTACGAGCGGACGTTAAAACGTTGGGCGAAATCGCATCCAGACAAGGTGGGAATCTGCCTGCGTCTGGATGAGCGGATGTCTCATCTAGTGGAGGCAGGATCCGATTTCTTTTTGATGCCGTCCGTATTCGAACCTTGCGGACTGAATCAAATGTATAGCCAGCATTATGGAACGCCGCCACTGGTTTCGGATGTGGGAGGCTTGCATGATACCGTGGTGGATTGTCGGACGAACGAAGAATCGGGAACGGGAATGCTATTCGATCCAGTTGAGGCGGATTTTAAAAAAGCTCTGGTTGCGTCCTTGAAATTGTTTGCGAACAAAAAGGCTTACGAGAAGGTCCAAACGAATTGCATGAATCGAGACTTCTCATGGACGAATGCGGTAAAGGCCTACGAGACTTTGTATTCGGATTCAATCTAAAGACGCTTTATGCGTTTATTGTAGTAGGGGCTCCGCTGGCGGAGACCGCGTATCTAGAGCTCTAGCTACTTCCGCGGTCGCCGCAAGCGACGCCCCTACTGAGAGTAACAAGCACAAAATCCTTCATGGTGTCGTTTCAGAAACAGTCTAATCTATCGTGTTCCGCGGGGGATCTCTATGATTGGCATGGACGGAAGGGAGCGTTTGAGCGGCTTGTTCCGCCATGGAAACGCTTGAATGTCGTGTCGAGAAAAGGCGGAATCGAGATCGATTCGGAGATCCGCATCCGCGTAAGGCGATTCGGTATGTCGCGAGATTGGTTCGCTCGAATTTCAAGTCACGAGGACGGCCACTTTTTTGAGGATGAGCAGGTCGAGGGCCCGTTCGCGCAGTGGAGGCATCGCCATGAGTTTACGGAAACCGATCCAGGCCAATGCCGATTAAGCGATTCGATTGATTACGAATTGCCTGGAGGAAAACTGGGTTCGTTGATCGGAGGCGGTTACGCGCGCTCAGAGTTGGAACGCGTGTTTCGCTATCGGCATGCGATCACGAAAAGCGACTTGTCGATTTGGAGCCGCTATCGTGGGCAGTCGCGGTTGAGGTTTCTTGTTTCGGGAGGGTATGGGATGATTGGGCAGCGGTTAGTGGCGTTTCTGCGGTCGCAAGGAAATGAAGTATCCGTATTGTCGAGACATCCGAAAGCTGGAGATATTGGCTGGGATCCTGAAAAAGGCGAAATCGAGAAAGACAAGCTTGACGGGTTCGACGTGGTGCTTCACTTGGCGGGCAAAAATCTCGCGGATGGTCGCTGGAACGAGAAATTGAAGGCTCAGATTTGGAAGAGTCGCGTCGATGGCACCCGACTTCTCGTTGACGCCATGAGAAAGGCCGACCAGCCGCCCAAGGTGTTCGCTTGCGTCTCTGGAGTTGGATATTATGGCGACACGGGCGACGAGACGATTGGCGAACCCGCGCCGCTAGGTCGGGGCTATTTGGCGGAATTGTGCGAGGCTTGGGAAGCAGCGGCGTTGTCGGCTTCGGATTTCGCGGAGCGAACGTTATTGCTGCGAACGGGCGTTGTGATCGACGCGTCGGGTGGGGCTTTGCCGAAGATGCTTTTGCCGTTTCGGCTCGGTCTAGGAGGGCCGCTTGGAAATGGGCGCCAATGGATGTCCTGGATCGCGCTGGAAGATTGGATCGCCGCAACGCATTACCTTATTCGCGAAGGGAAATCGGGCTCGTACAATCTGGTCTCTCCTCGACCTGTTCGAAATAGGGCCTTTACCAAGGCTTTGGGCGATGCGATTTCTCGTCCGACTGTTTTTCCCGCGCCGGCAAGTTTACTGAAGTTGGCGGTCGGCGAGTTCGCGACGGAAGGATTGCTATCAAGCTGCCGTGCGGAGCCGATGCGATTGATTGGGTCCGGGTATAGGTTCCAGTATGAGGATATTGGAGACGCGATCCGATTCGTTTTGGGAAAGGCTTAGACTCTGCTGTGTCGACGCGCGTAGCGACAAGGATTGACTCTTAGAGCACGGGTTTATTTAATTCCGAGACTATGGCGAAAGCATATCCTAACATCACCGCGGCAATCGGGAATACTCCCTTGATAAAACTAAATGCGTTGGCCGAAGGTCTCGAAGCGGAGGTCTTTGTGAAATGCGAATACTTTAATCCTCTTTCGAGCGTCAAGGACCGTATTGGCATTGCGATGATCGAGGCGGCGGAAAAAGATGGAAAGCTGGGGCCTGACGGCGTTATCGTCGAGCCGACTTCCGGCAACACAGGTATCGCACTGGCGTTCATCGCTGCTGCGAAGGGCTATCGATTGATTCTGACCATGCCGGAGACGATGTCGGTCGAGCGACGCATTTTGCTCAATATGCTGGGTGCAGAGGTCGTGTTGACGCCTGGCCCGAAAGGGATGCCGGGAGCGATCGCTCGGGCGTTGGAGTTGATGGAAGACATAGGCGACAAATCCTTCATGCCTCAACAATTCGAAAACCCCGCGAATCCGGAGATCCACCGCCGGACGACTGCGGAAGAAATCTGGGAAGCGACTGAGGGAAAAATCGACGCGTTCGTTTCAGGCGTCGGAACCGGCGGAACGATCACGGGAGTTTCCGAAGTCATCAAGGCTCGCACCGATTTGCTGTGCGTGGCCGTCGAGCCGATGAACAGTCCGGTCCTCTCCGGTGGAAATCCGGGACCTCATAAGATCCAGGGAATCGGAGCGGGCTTCATCCCCAAGAATTGCAATACCGCCATCATCGACGACGTCATCAAGGTGGAGAACGAGGACGCGTTCGCAACCGCCCAGCAAGCCGCTCTCAAAGAAGGAATGAGCGTCGGAATCTCTTCGGGCGCGATGATATGGGCGGCCCTGGAGCTGGCCAAGCGACCCGAGATGGCGGGCAAGCGAATCGTCACGGTCGCCGCGAGCAGTGGAGAACGCTACATCAGCACGCCGCTCGCAGAAGTCGCCCGAGCCGACGCGATGGCCGCAGTTGCGTCGTAGTTCGAGGCTGGATTGGGTAGGGAGGATCGGCTCGGTCCTCCGAGTCCAGAGCCCGAATCGGAAGACCGATCCGGTCCTCCCTGCCTTTTTGGCGACTTCTACAGGCGAAAATTTAGTTATAATGCATATATTGCTTTAAAATCGCGATTGAAATAAGCACGCAATTTATCCATTATTTAAATCCGTGATCTACAACACCCATGCGGATTTGTCGTCTGAAGAAGCTTCGATATCGATTTACAATGTTGATGACCAGGTGCTTAGCGATTCATTGCACAGGCACGAACGAAACGAGATAATTCTGATCACGAAAGGCTCCGGCGAGTGGCAGATTGGCGAGAAGGAAGGGAGATTTGGGCCAGGAACATTGGGCTATGCGAAGAGCGGAACCCTGCACTCCTGGAACGCCAACGATGCGGGAGCGTCTGGCTCGAAAACCTCGGCGATCGTCCTTCATTTCCCGCGAGAGGCGCTGCCCCAGGCGTTTCTCGAGCTCAAGGAGGTGACAGTAGTTAAGCAGTTTTTCGAGAAGGTGAACAATGGGGCTGTGGTCCAGATTCGCGAATTCGATCGCATTCATTCGCGCCTCCGGACGATCCTCGGTTCGCGGGGAATGCTGCGGATCGCCCGCACCCACGCTCTCTTCGATTTGATCGCTCATGTCAATGGATGGCAAGTTGTTGGATATCAAGATCTAGAGAATCGAAAACGCCTCGATCGAGCCCGGCTGAAAACGGTGTACAAATATCTCGATAGTCATTTTCGGCAGCCGGTTTCTCGAGATGCGGTTGCCCGGTTGGTCGAGATGGAGCCGAATTCGTTTTCCCGGTTTTTCCACCGGGCGAGCGGGCAGAAGTTCAGCGATTATTTGGCTGTGATTCGGGTGCGTCACGCGGCGACCTTGCTCGGTTCGCGGCGTAGTTTGCCAGTGTCTCAGATCGCGAGCGAGAGCGGTTTCAGAAACCTGAGTGTTTTCAATCAGCAGTTTCGAAAACGGCTCGGCGTGACTCCCGCGGCCTATCGCAAGCAACTCGATTCGGAGCTAATTCAGCCGTAGCGCGAGCATTCCGGTTTTTCGCGATTTCTATTTGCCTGTGGCGGATCTGGTTCTGATGGTGGGATTTCTTTTAATAAGTCCGCATGTTCTTCGTAGGGTCGGCGCTTGCG
>JAJFLS010000319.1 GCA_021772595.1 Opitutales bacterium | reverse complement strand
GTTTTCTGCAGATCCATGGGCAAAGGATCCTTCGCGACCGGTGGTGGATTGATCGCTCTTTCAAAGGACTCATCAAGCATACGGTCCACCACTCCAAGATACTTTTGAAGCAAATGATAGGATACTTGTTGCCCTTCAGCTATATTGCTAAAACCATCGATTGCAAGATCCTCGGGAAGCATTTCGAGCAAAGGAATCTCAACGCCCAGCAGATCGTGGATTGTATTTTCATACTCGATACGAGTAAGTCGGCGCGACTTGACCCGTCCCTCCGCCACCAATCGCTCACGAGATACGTCATGCAAGACCGTTTCATAATCCTTCAGAAAAAAGGATCGTTCGTCAGGCTCAACTAATGAATCCTCCGGCGGGGGCATTTCCCCATCCCTGATGCGATCATGAACGAAAGCCCAAAGATCCATCGTCGATCGATTAGAGGGGTCGAAGTTCAAGGACTCCAAGTCCAGTTCACCCTCCTTGTCCACCTCATTGTGGCATTCAAAGCAATTCAAGTCGAAGAACTCCCGAACCGGTTCAGGCAGCTTCGCTGTATTAACATCCTTCCCCCAAACCGGGAAAGCCAATGAGGATAGCAAAAGAGAAAAAACTATACGGCGCATCGTATTTGTATCTAAATATTGGCCACAAAGAAGAATCCCGTTTCCAAGCTACACCATCTCCAAGCCCGTCATCTCGCCTGTGCTGGTCGCAAAGCGATCAGCTTCCAACCCGTGGCGGCGCAGAATACTAAGATAGAGGTTCGGCAGCGGGTAGTTATTGGATTTGTCAAAGGCGAGGTGCTGACCGTGCTTGAAGCCACCGCCAGCCAGGATCACCGGCAAATTCCGGTTGTCGTGCGAGCTCGCGTTTCCGAGATTGGAAGTCATGAGGACGCTGGTTGTATCCAACATTGTCCCGTTCGATTCCTCCGCGCCTTTGAGGTCGCGCACGAAGCCGCCCCATTTCCGAACCAGCTCGGTCTCGACCAACGAAAGCTGCTCCAGCTTCTCTTCATCGCGTCCATGGTGGCTCAAACTGTGATATCCCTCGTCCACGCCTTCAAGAGGCACGGCGCCACCCTCTCCATTCAAATGGATGGTGATAAAACGCGTCGAATCGGTCTGCAAAGCGAGGAACATGACGTCGAGCATCAGCTTCTTGCGGTCGATAATCGCATCTCGGTTGTCAATGTCGACTGGCGGTTCCATGCCCACTTTCGGTTTTGCCCTAAGTGCCCAATCCTGAGCATCGCCCAATCGCTTTTCGAAATTGCGGACAGAAGTAAAATACTGATCCATTTTCTCGCGGTCGCCCGCGCCCAGTTTTCTCTCCACTCGTTTAGCATCCGCAGCGACGACGTCCATGATGCTCCGCCCCTGCTTCAAACGCTCAACTTGCCGCGCTTTCTCTTCAGCCGTATCCTCAATAAATAGCTGATTAAACACTTGAGACGGAGACTCCTCCGCAGGAATCATGCTTCCAGACTCTGTGTAAGAAGCGCTGGTCGTTCCGTTGATATCGAGCACCAAAGACGGGAATCGCGTGTGATGGCCCTGATACTTCGCCAGGTGCTGATCCAACGAAACAGAGTTCTTAAAAGAGGCATTACGCGAGTACGGAGCAGCGGAAAGGATACTGCCTTCTGCCTGGTGTCCACCGCTCACGCCAGGATGGGACGAACCAGTCACGATCGTCAAATCGCCCAAGAGGTCCTTTACGCTGGAGAGATAGAGGGACGGCTTGTAGTTGCGTCCCGTCCCGACCGGCTCGAGATTCGGCCCGTGCAGGCCGAGAGCCAAAGTGACCGCGACAAAACGCCTCGGTGCTTGATAAGCCGCAGACGAAGCAAAGGCCGGCGTCATCGCCTCAAGCCAAGGCAGCGCCATAGCAGCTCCCGCCCCCTTGAGAAATGATCGTCGGGAAAGGGATTTAGAGAAATTGAAGTGCACGTTTTTCATATCGGGATACTAGAAAACGATATCCTAAGAGCTCGAGCCGCTCAACCCTGAATCGACAATAATGCCAGCCGAGCTCTCAACGCAACAACCCCAACCAAGGTCGACAGTTGACTAGGAGTGGTGAGCATCTGCGTGAAATATATGGTAGAAAGAGACGTTTCGCCGATTGTAGGAGCCTGCTTGCAGGCGATCATTCCCCTGGGCAAACTGTGAGGAGAATCGCCTGCAAGCAGGCTCCTACAGTCGACAATGACTTGAGCTGAACCATATACGGCGGAGCGGGACGCTCTCGCCCTACCCTTTTCCATCCGCGCTTAAAAAACCAACACCCTATCTGCGTCCATCTGGACAATCTGCGGGCAGACTCCCGCGACGAGATTTCCAGTTGCCTTGCTCACTCACACCGATAGAACGTCCCCGTGCTAAGTTCCCCTTCCGCTGCGAAACGTTCATCCGCATTCCTCCTCACCTTGGCGGCCGCTTTCGCGACTCAAGCCCAGCCCCGTCCCCCGAGCCCCATGAACGCCATGGATCATGGGCCATTCGTTTCCGCCACGATTTCCGCGGACCCAATGTCGACACGCAGCATCATTGCCTACAAGGGCATCGCCGTGAGAGTCGGAACGGATCGCGACGCGGTGATTGTTTTCGACACGGACTTGCTGCGCGTCGCTTCCGCGTGGACCGGCGGCTTCCTCAAATGGCATCCGGCCCGCGATGGACTGCAGGAGTTCCCGAGCCCGGACGGCTATTCTCACTTCTCCACAAGCCAGCGACCCGGCTGGTCTCGGAATCGGAAGTTTAACGATCCACGGTCTTGGCCCTATGGACCTATCCCTCGCGACCTGGGCACTTACAAGGGACTGTATCTGCATGGCGATCAAGTGGTCTTCTCCTACACAATCGGCGAAAGCGACATCCTCGAATCTCCTGGCTTCGAGCGTGCTCAAGGCCAGCCGGTTTTCACGCGAGCCTTCAACGTAAGCCCGACCTCAGACACCCTTTCACTCCAGTTGACCCAGACGCCCGATGGATCCGCCACAACACTAGAACAGAATACACTGTCGCCAACAAATGGGTACGTCCAAATCCAGACCGGCGATCAAGAGCGAATCGTAGGCTACCGCGGATTGCCAACAGGGGCGAAGTGGAGGCTGGCAGAACGCCACCTCATTCTCGACCTGCCGCCGCTCGACGAACCGCTGCATTTCGTCGTCTCGATCGGTCCCATCCGATCCAGCGACGAGAACGAATACATGACCCGCCATCTCGCGGAAGCGCCCACCGCGCCCGATCTGGACCTGCTATGCCAACCCGGACCGCCTCAATGGGAGATCCAGGAAACGCGCATCGTGACCGGCGCCAATGACGGTCCCTTTACGGTCGACGAACTAAGCGCGCCGTCCGCCAATCCGTGGAATTCCTTCCTGCGTTTCTCGGGAGTCGACTTTCTCTCCGATGGCCGAGCAGTCGTGACCTCTTTGAGCGGGGAAGTCTGGATCGTCGATGGAATCCAAGGCGACTCCAAAACGCTCAGCTGGACACGATTCGCCACCGGCTTGAACCAACCGCTCGGCGTTAAGGTAGTGGAAGATCGGATATACGTTACCGGCCGCGACCAGATCACGCTCCTGCGCGACCGAAACGGCGACGGCGAAGCCGACTTCTACGAGAACTTC
>JAJFLS010000318.1 GCA_021772595.1 Opitutales bacterium | reverse complement strand
CGAGCCGGTCCTCCCTACCTGTTTCACAAAACAGAAATCGAACAGGGTAGAGTTAGATGATGCTCAAAAAAGAGCTCACGGAGGTTGTCCGTGAGCTCAGTTGATTGGTTAGAAACTTGGCGACGTGGTGTTCGTTCTCCCAGGTTTGGCCGTCTCGTTGCCTCCTGCGGACCAATGAATGTCATTGATCAATACCTTGTAAGCAAAGGTGCCCTTAACTCCGGACATCGTGATGCTCCAAGTGCAGTCGTTCTTGCAATCCAGCGGGACTCCTTTGGTCCAAGATAGACCCGGACCTTCTCCACGAAGATACAGGAGATTGCCGAAGCCGACATCTACGTTCGCCGAAATGACGGTTTTCGAGCTGGCGCTCGAGGCCGTCTTCTTGGCTTTTTTAGCGGCAGGAGCCTTTTTGGCTGCCACTTTTTTCGCAGGCGCTTTTTTCGCGGCCGGTTTCTTGGCCGCCACTTTTTCGACTGCCTTCTGAACGGCTTTTTTGACAGCTGATTTCTTAGCTACCTTTTTGGCGACTGCCTTTTTCGCAGCTTTTTTAGTCGCTTGTTTCATGATTTTATTTTCGATTTTGTGTCAATTAGGATTAAGCGTTCGCCAGAAATATCCTGGCTGCGCGAATTCCTTGAAGCTGGTTTCATACCACTATTTTTGGAAATTACAATGCCCAGTTTTGAATAATGCGTTACGCTTATGCGCCGAATTAGAGGCGGTCGCTCGAAGGGCGAGCTTTTCGGGAAGAGCTGAATCAACTTCGCTCATTCGAACGCTTTATTTAGAGCGTCTAGGAATTGGCGGGGGGCTTTGATGGGGCGGGTTTCTTTGTTCATGAATGCGTGCATGCTGTACCCTGTCGCTATGATGTCGTCGTCGCGGAGAACATCGTAGCCCAGATGGATCTTAACGTAGGGCTTCTCTTTCATGACGGTTTTTATGGTGATGGTATCGTCGTAGGTTGCGGGTCGCAGATACTTCATGCTGATTTCGATAACGGGAAGAAACAGCCCTTGCTTTTCCAGTTCCTTGTAAGGGAATCCGTATTCTTTGAGGAGTTGTGTGCGTCCGATTTCTAGCCAGGGTAAGTAGTTGGCGTGATAGACGATGCCCATCATGTCGGTTTCGGAATAGCGAACTTGGATTTTGGATACGCTGGAGATCATTGTTTGAGTTGGATAGGAGCTGAGGGTTGGATCACGATTCAACCGGGCGGGATTTCGAATCGTCCATTGCCGGATCGGTTGCGATGTCGCTTTGGTTGAAGAGTAGCGTGGCGGATTGGGTCCAGTTGTGGCGGCGGGACCATTCGATGCCGTTTCTGCCCATTCGCTCTCGAAGTTCCTTGTCTTGGATCAGGCGCGCGAAGGCGAGGGTGAGCTCGTTTTTGTCGCCGGGCTCGACGAGCAAGCCGTTCTCGCCGTGCGACACGGCTTCGGCGACACCGCCGATTCGATGGGCGATGATGGGCAGGCCATGGGCTGCCGCTTCGAGGTAGACGAGTCCGAAGCCCTCTACGCTTTTGCGGAATTTGACGCTGGTCATAGAAAAGATGCTGGCTTGGGCGTAGAGGCTTTCGAGCTTTTGGTTGGACACGTCTCCGAAGAAAGTCACTTGGAAATCCATTTTCTCGGCCTTTTCGCGGAGCTGGGATTCGTAGCCGTGCTTCTTTCCAGTTCCCACAATCCAGAAAGAGATTTTGCTGCGCAAGTCTCGCGGTAGGGCGGCGAGCGCTTCCATAATGAATATCTGGCCTTTTCGCGGGTGGAGTCGGCCGACGGTCAGGATGTTGATTCCATTTGACGAGCGGGGCTCGGCTTGCTCGGGAGCGCCGAAGCCGGATCTCAGAGCGCCGGGGGTGAAGCAGGTTTTTCGCTTGGCGGCGGGAAAGTTTCGCGTCAGGAGATCGCGGGTGAATTCGGAGAGAACGCTGATTCGATCGGCCCGCTTGACTAGCTGGTTAACCATCCAGCGGCGAAGCGGATTGGAGGCGAAGGCGTTGATTTCGGAACCGTGAAAGGTGATGACCAGGCGTGCGGGTTTAAAGGCTTTGAAGAACTGGAGATAGCAGGCCGCTAGGATCGGTCCGGGATCGGAAAGGTAGACGATCGAATTTCGAAGATTGCGCCGCTGGCGTATCCACTCTCGCGCGAGAACGAGCTGGCATGAGAGGTCTTGCGAGCCCTTCAGATTCAAGCGGTGGACGGCGAAAGGGAATTTGCAATCGTCGGTGGAATCGGCGCGAGGAGCCCAGACGACCACTTCGTGTCCAATCTGGGTGGCGGCCTTCGCCATTTCTTCGGTGAAGGTGGCGATTCCTCCCTTCTTCGGGAAGAACTCATGGGTGAGGACATAGATTGGCAGGTCCGAGACGATGCTCATTGTTCTGGAGAAAGGCCCGTTCGAGCCAAGCAGCTAGCATTCGGACGGGTGGAGGCTTCTCAAGCAATTTATTCCTCTCGCCCCGAGTGAATTTGGCCAGGGGAACGCGAGAAAGCTCCGAGGCTCTTGGGCTTCTTTACTCGTTTGATTAAGGGAGAGTGTCTAGTGTTGAACGTAAAAGATGCAATTAGTGTGTTTTGCAATTTACAAATAAGTCACAGAGACCTTTGCTAACCGACAACATGCCAGACCAGACAACGATCACTAGAGAAGTTGGGGGAGCTCCGGTCCCTGGTAGCGAAGAATTGCTCAGAGATACGCTGAAGCGTTGTTCGCCCGAAACGCTTACTGCTGCGTTGGAGTACCGCGTGTCCGGAGAGGTGTCTTTGGTTCCGACGATAGTGTTGGGAATCGTGGAGCGTTTTCTGGATCCGGATGTCGCGAGCAAGCTGCAAAGCGGGGACGATTCGATTCAATTTATGGAGGATCTCGGGATGGATTCTCTGACAATGATCGAGGCCATCATGATGGTTGAGGAAGCGCTCGGCGTATCGATCAAGAACGACGAGCTCATGAACCTGCGTTCAGTGGGCGATCTCAAGGAGTTCATCAACGACAAGATCCTCGGCTTATCGAGCGAGGAAACCAAAGAATTTTTCCCAGTAGACCAGGTGGCGTCGATAATGCCGCAGCAGGTTCCTTTTCTCTTTTTGGAGCAAGCCACACTGGAAGGGCGATCCGCGATCGGGAGATACCCGATTTCTGGTCAGGAGGCTTTCTTGGAAGGCCATTTCAAGGGGAACCCAGTTTTTCCGGCTTCGATCATGCTTGAAGCTCTCGGCCAGCTAGCCGTGTTCTTGCTGCTAAAAAAGCCGCCGCAGGAAATCGAGTCGGCAATCGATTCGTCGGAGATCTATTTTACCGGAGTCGATGGAGTGAGATGTCATCGGATCTGCAAGCCAGGGGACGTTCTGGATATGAAAATCCAGGTAAAACGCGTTCGCGAGCCGATCGCTATTTTCTCGGGCACGATTACTGTCAATGGCGAGAAAGCAGTTGTCGCCGAAGAGATCACTTTGGCCTTCAAGGCGGAGACATCTCCAGCGGATCTGAACGGAAATGGTTCCGATCCTGCGTCCCAAGTGAACGGCGAAAACGGTTCGAGCGTCCACTTGTAGTCGCCGCAGCTCGTCGAAATGGGGCGGGAGAGGGAAACTGATAATCGCCTGCATACGGTTTCCCGGTTTTGAAAACGCGCTGGTAAAAAGCTGGACTTCAAATGCGCAGGCGCCTGTTTTAAGATCCCTACGCTAGGGATTTCGAATTGCGCCAGATGGAACGAAAACGAGTATTTATCACGGGTCTTGGAGTTGTCAGCAGCATCGGCAATGACACAGCCATCCTAGTCGAGAGCCTTCGCAACCTGAAACATGGGTTCAAAGCATTTCCGCCGTATCATCCTTACAAGGACGATCCCGCCGCTCTCGTAAAATGGATTTCGGCTCCGAGCGACTTCGAGGTCGACTCGACGGATTTCGAGGACTGGAAGTATCCGTCGCGATACAAGATCCGTCGCGAAGTATTGAGAGGTTTTGCTCCGCATGGCCTGTATACGTATTGCGCGATGAAGCAGGCTTTGGAGGATGCGGCGTTGGAGGAAGAGGATATCTCGAATTACGAAACCGGAATCTACACTTCATCGGGCGGATCACCGAGGCTCCTGTGCAACAATATGGAGCGAATGCGCGAGATCGGCGCGACGCGGTGTTCGCCGACGGGAATCGTATCAGCGATAGCAGGAACGCTCAGTTTCAACCTCGTCGCGAATTTCAAGATCCTGGGAAATTCATGCGGCTTTTCGTCGGCCTGCGCGTCGTCGGGACACGCGCTTGGCTACGCTTACGACGACGTCTCTTTGGGAAGACAGAGCCGCATGTTCGTCGCGGCGGGAGAGGATGTGAATTTCGAGAGCGTGATTCCGTTTACGGGGATGCGAGCGCTGTCCCTCGAAGTGGATCCGACTCGAGCGTCGTGCCCATTCGATGAAAAGCGAAATGGATTTGTTTGCGCAGGTGGAGGAGCGGCTCTCGTCTTGGAGAATGAAGATGAAGTGGAGCGGCGAGGATCTACGCCTTACGCGGAACTAGTCGGCTGGGGTCAGTCGAGCGACGGCCACAATGTCGCGATTTCCCACCCAGAAGGCAGCGGCCTAATTCGGGCGTTGTCGAATGCCTTTCGCTCGGCGGGCATCGAAGCCGGCGAGGTCGATTATATTAACGCGCACGCTACTTCTACTCTGATCGGAGACGCGAGCGAAGGAAAGGCGCTCGATAAAATCTTCACTTCTCAGGGATATCGCCCGAAAGTTAGCAGCACGAAGGCGATCACAGGTCATGGATTGAGCTTGGCGAGCGCGTTAGAGGCGACGATCGTCAGCCTAGCGATGAAAGAGGGGTTCACTCCCGGTTCCGCCCATATCCAGAATCTGGATCCTCAATTCGAAAAGTTGAACATTATTCGGGAAACCGAAACAACCGCTCCGAAACTGGCGATCAGCAACAGCAGCGGATTCGGCGGCGCGAATGTGACGCTAGTGTTTCGAGGAGTTTAAGGGCTTCATTCTTCGGCATGTCGCAGACAAGCCGCTACAAGAATTAGGTAGCGAAACGTCTGCGACGATCCGATCATAGCCTCTCTTTGAGCAATGTGCAGCGGGCTTTTGAGTCGCTGTTGCGGGCCGCCATGGCGTAGGCGACGGGATCGCCGACGATTACCACCTTTTTCTTGCCGCGCGTGATTGCGGTGTAGATCAAGTTGCGTTGCAGCATCATGAAATGCGCTTTGAGTAGCGGAATTACGACTACAGGGTATTCGCTTCCTTGGGACTTGTGGATGCTGACGGCGTAGGCGAGCGATAGATCGATGAGATCGGACTTGTCGAAGGAAACCGCGAGCCCGTCGAAATCTACTTCGACGGTCCCGTTTACGCCGTCGATCGATTCGATGATTCCTATGTCTCCATTGAAGACGCCCTTGTCGTAGTTGTTGCGGTTCTGGATGATCTTGTCGCCAGGCTTGAATTTGAGGTGGCCGAACGGCATCGCCTCGCTGGTCGGGTTGAGCGCATCTTGGAGGATCTCGTTCAAGTTTCCGACTCCGGCGCTGCCCTTGTGCATGGGGGCGATGGCTTGGGCGTCGTTGATCGGATCGCGAGCCAGAGTCTGCCGAACGAATATTCTGAATACGTCGAGCGTTTTTCTGGCGCAGTCTTCCTGGTCGGTCGCGGCGACGAATTGGAAATCCTTGGCTTTGACCAGCTCGCGAGCGTCTTGGACGGGTGTCGGCAGCGAGACCTCGCCGCTGTTGATGGCATGCGCATAGTGAACGATGCTGCTGTACTCGGCCTGGCGGAAGACGACATCCAGTCGTGTGACCGGAATTTTTTTGGAATGTATCAAATCTTTGAGAACGTTGCCCGCTCCAACGGAAGGAAGTTGGTCGATGTCGCCGACGAGAACCAAATGAGCCTGAGTCGGGATTGCTTGAAAAAGGCTGGAAGCGAGACGGGCGTCGAGCATTGACGCCTCGTCGACGATGACGAAGTCCGCGCTGAGCGGTTTCGTGTCGTTCACAGTGAACGAGCCTTCGGCGGGATCGAATTTGAGGAGTCGGTGAATCGTCTGGCTGAACGCTCCGGTCGATTCGGAGAGTCGTTGGGCTGCACGGCCGGTCGGGGCTGCTAGGAGCACGCGGGCTTTCTTCGCTTTGAGGATTTTGACGATGGCTCGGAGGATGGTCGTTTTTCCAGTGCCTGGTCCGCCGGTGAGGATGAAAAGCTTGTTTGAAAGCGCGTTCTTGATGGCTTCCTTTTGTTGGTCGCCGAATTCGATGCCCGCTTTTTCCTGGGCCCAATCTACAGCGATTTCGCGTTTGATCGGAGGAAGTCCGCTCGGGGTGCCTTGCAGGCGTTTCACGGATTGGGCGATCTTTTCTTCGGCGGTAAAGTTGTAGGGAAGCTGGCAATACAGTGTAGAATCATCCGAAACGAACTGCTTCAAGATTCGGTTTTCGTAAACGCGTTCGAGGCCGGTCTTCGCAATGTCTCGATCGATCTCCAGTTTTTCGGCGGCGGTATCGACAAGCTCTTTTTCGGGAAACGCGGTATGGCCATCATCCTGGAGCTCTTGCATGACGAATTCGATTCCGGCATCCACGCGCTGAGCGCTGTCGTTTCCGATGCCCATGTTGATAGCGATGCGGTCGCAAGTCTTGAAGCCGATTCCCTTGATCTCTCGAGCGAGCTTGAAAGGGTTCTCCTTAATCAAGTCGATGGCGACGAATCCGAACTCCTTGTAGATCTTCAGGATTTGGCTGGGAGTGACTCCGTATTGGGCGAGAAAGAGAGATAGGTCGCGGATGTGGCTTTGCTCGTCCCAGGCGATTTTGATCGCGCGGGCCCGTTGTTTCCCGATTCCGCCAACTTCTTGTAGCCGCGCGGATTCCTCGGAAATGATGCGGAGCGTATCCTCGCCGAAGTGTTTCACGATACGATCGGCAAGCCCTTTGGAGACGCCTTTGACGAGTCCGCTGCCGAGGTATTTGCGAATGCCGTAGATGGAAGCGGGCAATTCGGATTCGTAGCGAAGCGCTTTGAATTGTTTTCCGTGGGCGGGGTGCCGTGTCCAATTGCCTTGGATACACAAGGATTCGCCGCATTGCACTCCAGGAAATTTGCCTACGATGACGACGGATTCGGTAGATTCTTCCGGCCGCAGATCGGCGATCAAAAAGCCGTCCTCGTCGTTCGAATACCGAATTCGTTCGAGAACTCCTTTTAGCGTGTCGTTGGCGGCTGTTTGGGGCAAGGAGGTTGTCGTTTAAGTGTCCAATGAATCAAGGTATGAGCGGATTTATCCCGCGATATCGCCGATGGGCGTGAGACAGAATGAGAAATATCGCGGGATAAACCCGCTCCTACAATTGGGCGACGGCGCAAATTTCGACAAATCGGACACGCGCTAAGAAAAAACGGTGTCGGCGATTTCTTGCAAGCTTTCGAATACGCGGTCGGCTCCGGCTTCAACGAGTTCGGCGGCGGTGTGGGATCCGGTGGAGACACACAGGCTCGTCATGCCGACGCAATGGGCGGATTCGATGTCGAACGGCGAGTCTCCGATGAGAATGGCTTCCGAGGCCTTGACGCCAAGCCGATCGAGAGCGATTTGCGAGAGTTCGGGCTGGGGCTTGCGAAACTCGGTGTCGTGGGCTCCGATCACGAGCGAAAAGTATTTTGACAGGCCGAGAGATTCGATGATGTTGCGTGTGTGGGAACCACCTTTATTGGTGAAGACGGCGGCTTGGATGCCTTTTCGCGTGACGGCATCGAGAAGCTCGCGAGCACCGTCGAGGAGAATAACGCCCTCAAGATGGATCTCGTCGAAGCGATCGTTCCAGTGACGCTTGGCCTCTTTGATTTCATTTTCCTCGAAGAACTTGCGGATGGTTACCGGCATAGATCCGCCGACGGCTCGCCTGACCATATCGTAGGTGGGCGGGGTCTTGCCTAATTGCTCCGCGGCGTAGTGGAAGCATCGGAAGATCGTGTCGAAGTGGTCGACCAGCGTTCCGTCCATGTCGAGCAGGACGGCTGCGGTGTTGAGGGATTCAAGCGTTCTAGGCATTTGATTCGAATATGGAAAGACCCTGCAATCGGCGACCGTCGCAGAGTTGGCAATCCTAAATCCAGGTAAAGGCAATGTGATGTGTGATTCTTTTCGTCACGACTGACAAGTCCGACTCATAGAGCAAATGCTTTCTTCGAGTTTAGCGCTGTAGCCGCGATCGCTGATCATGAGCGTCAACTTAAAGCGTTTTCTCAAGTGTAGGAGCCTGCTTGCAGGCGATTCTCTTCGGCCAATATCCAGGGGGATGATCGCCTGCAAGCAGACTCCTACAATCACCGAATCGTCGTTTTTTGCTTAAGTTGACGCTCATGATCAGCGGTCGCGGTTACAGAGGGAGAGTCGGTTGTGGTCTATTCCGGTTTTAGCTTTTGGAGGCGGAAAGCGGAGGACTCGCGGCCAAGGGAGCTGATCCTGAGGCCTCTGGATGGCGGGATCGACGGGTTTTCCAGTGTGAAATTGGATTTTGAAACGGTTGAATCTGCATATTGGCGCGACTCGTCCACGACCTCCGGATCGGGCCGGTAAAGTCATGTTAATAACTTGAGAGTAACTTGGTAAAATGCGTTTTCTTGAGGGATTTAGCGATCTGATCGCGACGTTCTCACCCTTTGAGAGGCCGAAATCGGGTGTGATTTGTGTAAAAATGCCCCAATCCTTTGCGGAGCTTTGACAATGGATTCTGTAAACAAGCTTGAATCTAGTTAATGACGATTGCTGACGTTGCGATTTCGACAGGGATTAGAGTTTTTAAAGAACAGCGCTCCATAAGACACGTAGTATCAAATAGATGAAAAGCATTGGTTAAATGCCCAAAGAGATTCCGTGTGTCGCACGGTGTCCTTCGCGAAAATATCGGACGGAAGCAAATGAAGCTCTTGATTCTGGGTCCTAACATTCGTAAGAGGATGAGAGGCGGGAAATGGACCGTTTTTTACAAAAGATCGGAAGCGATCCTGATTTTTGGGCGATTCTTTGATCGATTTCCGGCGAAATACAGATGGACTGAAGAAATTGTGAAGAAACGACAAAATATGTGGTTTTCGCGCGCGAATCTGGAATGTGGCGATCTTCGCAATTTCACCTACAAGCGAACAGGAATTCGATGAATATAGGGATAATTGGCGCAGGCGCTGTGGGTTTGTACTATGGAGGCCGTCTTCAAAGAGTTGGAGAGGATGTGCACTTTCTCTTGAAAAGCGATTTCGACGCGATTCGAGAGAATGGAATTCGGATCCGCGCGTCGGATGGGAATTTCCATCTCCCGAACGTTCAAGGCTATCTAAAGTCGGAGGAAATTGGGCCTGTTGATCTGGCAATCGTCGCGTTGAAAGCGACTTCGAACGAGATTTTGCCGGAGTTGCTCGCTCCAATCGTGGGGCCCGATACGGCAATTTTGAGCCTGCAGAATGGATTGGGTGACGACGTTTTTCTGAAAGAGCGATTTCCGTCGAATCTCATCTTGGGAGGATTGTGTTTCATTTGCTTGAATCGAGTGGGGCCTGGAATGGTCGAGAATTACCATTTGGGATCCATTGCGATGGGCGAGCATGGCGGGCCGGTTTCGCCGCGAACGAAGCTCATTGGCGAAATGCTGAATCGCGCGGGTCTGAATTGCCGAGTATCCGATGATCTGCGACTGATGCAGTGGAAAAAACTGGTTTGGAACGTACCGTTCAACGGCCTTTCGATCGCTGCGGGCGAGGTGACCACCGACGTCATCATCGGGGACGAAGGGCTTTGCGGATTGGCTCGTGGCTTAATGGAGGAGATTATTGCGGCGGCAACGGCGCTTGGCATGGAGATCGATCGAGATTTCATCGACGAGCAAATCGATCTGACGCGATCAATGGGCGAATACAAACCTTCGAGCCTCGTCGACTTTCAGGCGGAACGCCCCGTGGAAGTCGAGGCGATCTGGGGAGAGCCCTTGCGACAAGCCGTCCAAGCAGGTCTGGATGTCCCGAAGCTGGAGACCTTGTACCGCCTACTCAGAATTCTGTGCAGGGACCGCTAGCGTGGGTAGGGACGCTTTCGCTGGGCGCATTGGCGGCAACGTGAGCTGAACAGATCGGTTCGCCGATTGTAGGAG
>JAJFLS010000317.1 GCA_021772595.1 Opitutales bacterium | reverse complement strand
TGTCAATGCGCGCCTTTTGCTCTTCGGTGATGTCTTTTCTGATTTTCAATTTCCATGTCTCGGTGGGCTCTTCTCCGAGTGTGACTTGCAGGGTGGTGAGGAGGCCTTGCCGGGCAACTAGTAGGTCTATGGTTGTGCCCGCTCCCATCAAGCCGACGAGCCGCTTCAGTCCGCTTGAATCGACTCGATGCTGGTCGATGGCGATGATTTCGTCATCGACGGAAAGGCCGGCGACTGCAGCCGGCGTGTTGCTCGGCACAGAGGTAACTTTCAAGTTACCACCGTTGCTGCTCGTGCCTGCGCCCAGCCAGCCTTTGGCGAGGTCTTCCGGATCGTTCGCCACGGGTAGGGATTCGATTTCTGGCGGTTTGGGCTTTTCGAATTCCAAGCCGAACCAATCGAGGGCTGGTTGATAGTCGAACTGGTTGGGTTGGCGCACGAGGCGATCGAACCAGTCGCTTAGATCCTTTCCGGCAACCTCGCTTGCGAGCGCGATAAAATCGGATTCCGAATAGCCGGTCTCGCCGCTGTAGCGTTCGTACGCGGCGCGGAGGACGTCATCGAGCGAGCGATTGCCGTCGGATTCCTGTTGTATTTTGGCATCCATCAGGAATCCGGCTACAGCTCCGCCGCCGTAATAGCTGAAGAGCGCGTTGATTGAATTCTCGTCTTTGCGGTAAGCCTTGATCCAGGCGTCAAAGGAAGACTCGCTCAAGGACTGCACGAAGCGTCCGGGAGTTTTCTCCGTACCTGCGATGGAACCGCTGAGAGCGCCGAGATATTTCTCATGCGTGTGATAGCCAGCGCGCGCGAGCAGGACGTGCTGATAATAACTTGTGAGCCCTTCCACAACCCAAAGCGAGGGGGAGTAGTTTTCGTGTTCGTATTCAAACGGGCCCAATTCGACGGGACGCAGTCGCTTGCCGTTCCAAGCGTGAAAGAATTCGTGACTGACCAGGGAAAGCCAGGAGCGAATCCCTCCCCGATTTTTCGTGTACCAGCGGTCGCCGGTCATCAACATCGACTGCTTGTGTTCCAAGCCTCCACGAGAACCGGTGAGCAAGTTGAATACCACGTACGGTTCGTCGTAAGGAAGACCTCCCCAGAAAGTACGCTGCGCTTCGACGACATGCTGCACATTGCGAGCGGCGCGCGCATTGTCCCAGACTCCGCCTCCGCCAATTGTCACCAAGGAGTGTAGGACGCCATCGACCTCGAAGCTATCCACCTGCGGCGAACCGGCAACCATGGGACTGTCCGCCAAGGTGTCGAAATCTTCAGCGCTGTAGCTATTGGGCGTACCGGTCGA
This sequence comes from Opitutales bacterium, assembly GCA_021772595.1. Lineage (GTDB taxonomy): Bacteria > Verrucomicrobiota > Verrucomicrobiia > Opitutales > Opitutaceae > Pelagisphaera. Next base: position 7,736 of record JAJFLS010000317.1, on the reverse strand, counting down.
AGGAAGCGGGGAGGCAGTCGTTTCCCATCCCGAGGGCAATTCGACGGTGACCAAGTAAGGTCGTTCGTAGTCATCGACAACAGTAAGAAAGGTGGGAGCGCCGTTGATCACCGCGAAATTTGACTCAACCCAGTTGCTCCGCACATTGATCTCGCGGCAAAACAAGCGGTAGGCGATCGTCACTGAAGTAGCGCCCTCGGATGCAATGAGCCAGCGGTTCTTGCTCGTCTTGGCGACTTCCAATGGGCGTCTCTCTGCGTCGGCGGCCTTTAGGGATGTGATGTTGCGTGAATACTCTCGCACCAGATAGGAACCCGGTGTCCACGTCGGAAGAAATAGGTTGAGCTCGCTCGCCCCCTCGGTCGGAACAACCATCTCGACATCCATGTAGTGGGCGGCTGCATCCGGAAATCGAAGCGTGTAGGCGATGGGATCGCGAGCCGCTGCGGACATCGAGGCCAGAACGGAAACGAGCAACGCGAGAAGAAGCTGGTGGCGTTGTAGCATGCCCCAGAGTTAGAGCCTCATAAGCGAAACAACAACAATAACCTGACTTATAGTAAAACTAACCGGATTGAGAGCCTCACAGGAATCGTTTTGTAGTAGAATATCGAATACTGGTGCACCCATTCAGGGTTCAACCAAAGCTGTACTGCCGTTTTTAGGGAAGCATCGTGGAACCGTTTCAATTCTTTGTAAATAGGCCCAATTTGTACGCTTTGCCGACAGCTGATGGGGCGTTGTTCACGTGCAGCTTTTCGTATATGTGGCCCACGTGCGTATCGACGGTTGTGTATCCGATTTTTAGTCGCTCTGCGATTTGCTTTTTAACCAGTCCTTCGCTGAGGAGTTTTAGAATTTCCAGCTCGCGGTCGGAGAGTCCGATGTCGAGATGTTCCTTGGGTAGCCGAGATTGCAGGTTCTGTAACAGAAACTTCGCGACGTTCGGATCCAAAGTGGCTCCTCCGGAATGAACGAGTCGAATGCCATCGACGATTTCCTGAACGCGGGCGGACTTGAGGAGATAGCCTGAAGCGCCGAGCAGGATGGCCCGCAGCACGTCGGCTTCTTGATCCGATTGGCTGAGGATGATTATTTTGGCTTTAGGGGCGTACTCCCGGAAGTATCGTACTGAGTCGAGCCCGCCCATGCCGGGAAGGCGGAGATCGAGCAATATTATATCGGGACAAGGAGCGGACAGGGACTGAAGGCTACGCAGGGCGATTTCCGCCGTGCCGTATTGGTCAAGAATCTCGATGTCTTCCTCTTCTTCAATCGCCAGGTTGACGACTTCTCGGTAGTCTTTGTTGTCCTCTACCAGCATGACTTGAATGGGAGTTTTCATTTTTTTAAAGCGTATCGATTAAATGGGTCTACTTCAGCCGCATTTGCAAAGTAATGAGAGTGCCGCCGGTTTCGGGGGCAGTTGCGAATACTTGGCCTCCGATCAGTCGAGCCCGCCGCTTGAGAGAAGGGGGCACTGCGATTTTGGAATTCCTAGGCAGTCCTTTCCCGTTGTCGCGGACGGTGAGGCTGACGCTTTTGCCGTTGGCGGAAAGACAGGTCTCGACATCGGTGGCGCCGGAGTGCCGGATAATGTTCACTAGGCATTCATTGTAGAAAAGATGGAGGTCGATTCGCTTGCGGGGTTTTACTCGCTCAATTAGCGATTCGTTTTCGAATGACAATTCGTGATTCAAATCTGTCGTAATGCGATTCGCGCTCCGTTTCATTTCGCCGATCAGATCTTGGTACAGGCCAGGGGTATCCAGCATATTCGTACAGTTTTTGGCGGCCTCGCTCGTTCGGCCGATGAGCGCTCTTATCCTCTCCAGATGCTTGCTCGCCTTTTCGGGGGAGTCTTTTGCGGCTTGAGCGAGATCGCCGAGCAATGCGATCGCGTGGAGGTTGGCGCCTAGCTCGTCGTGGAGATCGGCGGCGATGCGTTCTTTCGTTCTGAAAATCGCGCGCTGTCTCAGGAACCTGTCGACGAGCACCAGGATCACAGTTCCTGCAATAAGCGCGGCGATAATCCAGCTAAGCGTGCGGAGATTGGCTTTCTGGCTTTCGTATCGGCGGTTGAGCTCGGCTTCCACGATGGGTCGCTCGATTTCGAGTTCATGACGCTTGGATAATTGCAACATCCATTCTCTGAAGGGCAGAATCTTCCCATAGAGATTGTTGCCGTCGGTCAGGGCAGTTACGGAGCGAACCGGGTGATCAGGGCCGTGAATGGAAAACGCCGTTTTGCCGAGCGCGACGTTCTGGTTATGCGCGTATAGTTCGATTTCCGCGAACCCCAGCCGGGAGCTCACGAATTGCTCACCGTCCGCTATTGAAGCATTAAAATTGAAAGGTTCAATGGCGGTCAAGCGCACGTATCTGCAGCGGTTTTGTATTAGGTGTATTGGTACAATGGGGCTGATCTCGAAGATGCTTTCGCGTCGAAAGTCTAGCAATACGCGGGCATCGGAAAAGTCAGCCTTGTTCGCCCCTTCCACCATGAGGTGATAGGGGAATCCAAAGTCTCCCGCAAATGCTTGAGGGACGGTGTCGCTCTGGTCTACCGTATGCAGGACTAGTTGGGTGAGCAGAAAGGGCGCTTCCAGATCAATCGATATGGAGGCAGTTTCCTCGATTTCCGTGCTCACGAACGAGACACTTTGAGCTCCCTTTGCGGCGTCCATCAAGTAAGGGAGCGCTCCATCGACGAGGTGCTTTCGATTCCAAGCTAAGGTATTCGACGATTGATTCGAGGAAGTACGCACTTCCTTTCCTAGGGCAATATTTACCTCTCCAGAGAAAACCAATACTTCTGATAGCTGAAGAATGAATTTGTTGTCGAAGGCTCTCGGGGAGAGGCGACTGGTTTCAATTCGTATCCAGGATGCGGTGATGCTGTCGCAAGGAATGACGAGCGGGGCGATTCGGGTTAAGGCGTTGATGTTCGAATCGTAGGACGCGATTTTTTCACCCACTGGGTCGCCATCGGTTCCTGCTGTGATGGTAATCGCTTTAGGAAAACCGTCGGCTCTAAAGCCGGATTGAGTGTCACGCCAGATAGTGGGAACTAGAATAACCGAGTCGATGGACGCCTCTTCTTCAAGGTCGATTTCGATCGTCTCCTTCGCGTCGTCGGTCTCGCTGGTTTGCGACCGATAACCTATCGCGCCGACGCCGCTTCGCAGACTGTAGCTTGCGAGTTGGCTCAGCTCGATATCGATGCTCGCCCGACGGTCCTCAAGTTGGCTGAGATTTTGTTTCTCGACTTGCGCTACGACGCTTTCGGATTCAGGACGCGCTGAAAGCGTGGCCGCCAAGAACGGAAGCAAGCAGAGAATCCGCAGAACCCGAGAAACTGGAATCGCAAAACTATCCATGCATCATAGCGCTAGGGTTTGAGGCTCGAATGGCCGGTTGAGGCTGAACGGGAAGACGACATTGCTATAAGGGGAACGATTCACGAGCGGAGCGAGATAGAGTATCAGTTACGCTTAGGGTATCCCATCCGGTAAACACGGGATACTCAAGCTTAGGAGGGAGTGATAGTCTGTGGTCTCAAATCGACCACTACCCCCGTATTTAAACCGTGCCCCCGATTCCTTTCCCCAAGGTCAAACGTCCCAATGCCGTGGTGTTTCTTCGGCATCATTCCGAGGAGATCTATAGATGCGGATAGGCCAGTTTTTTCATCCTACCAAACTCAAAACTCATACAAACGAATAACTGATATGAAAGCTAAAAACGTACTATTCAAACCCGGAAAGCGTGCAATCAAACGCGCTTCCTGCCTCGTTGTGGGACTCGCCTTGGGCGGCCTGCCTTTGAGTGCTCAAGACTCGGAATCGGAAGAAGTTATTGAACTTTCTCCTTTCCAAATAGATGCTAGTCAGAATCAAGGCTACTATTCCTCTCAAACTTTGGCCGGCGGCCGTTTGAATACGGATCTCAAGAATATCGCCACTTCTGTCCAGGTCGTCACTAAACAGTTTATGGAGGATATTGGCGCAACGAGCCTAGATGAGGTTCTCGCCTATACGACCGGTACGGAAGCGTTCGGCGGACTCACCGATTACCAGCAGATTTCTGCGGGACTGACCAATGACGACCAGCAGAGGCCGGGTGACTTGGACAATTCGGGAGCTCGCCAAAATCCGGATGCGGCCAGCCGCGTTCGCGGCATGACCGCGCCGACGCGGACCACGAACTATTTTGCGTCGAGCATTCCATTCGATTCGTACAATGCGGATCGCATCGATATTAACCGGGGAGCGAACTCGTTCCTATTTGGCCTCGGTTCTCCGGGCGGCATCGTCAACACGGGTTTGCAAGGCGCGAATCTCGGGCGGGATTCCTACGTTATCGATACCAAGCTTTCTACTGAGAACTTCGAGGACAATTATTCTACTGAATTGTCGTTCAATGTGAACAAGGTCCTCATCGAAGATAAGCTCGCTGTCCGACTGGCGGTAAAGGAGAAAGACCAGGAGTTCATGCAGAAGCCCGCGTTCACGGACCAGTCCCGGCAATACGTGGCGTTTCGGTACAAGCCCTCTGGCGAGCACAATATTTCATTCAGCGGAAATTATGAAACGGGAGATACCGAGTTCATCTCGGTGGAACGAAACGGTCCGCTGGAAACCTTATCGACGTGGATCGATAATCCTATCGGCGATCAGTTCGGGCCCGTCACTGATCTCGATGGGAATGTGCTCTTTCAGAACAGCGCTGAACGCATGGTTTTTGATGTTTTCGGAAACATCTTGAAGAATAGCGCCGACCCAGCTGTCCGCACGGCCTATACGGGCGTGGATATTAACGGAGACGATCTGAATTATCCTATATACAGGAATCAATTCCTTAAGAGAAACGGGTGGATGCTCGTTTACGATGGAACGGAAGATGCCAATGGCCTTCCCACCCGAGCAGTTGATACAGGCTGGACGAATAATCGCATCAGGCCAGGAAGCCCCACTTGGGACCCCTTTGGGAACTATGCGGGTCAAACTTGGGGCACGTTTCAAACGACCCCTCGAATTGCATTCTTCGGCACGAGCCTAATCGGCAAGACCGGTGTGGACTACACGAGGTGGAACAACCAAGGTTTGCTCGACTACGAGGTATTCGACTTCCGGAAAAACCTCATCACCGGTGGTAACGATACAAACAGTAATGACTTCGATCGTACCATGTTTACGTTTGAGGCTACTTCGAATGACGGCAACTACGGTATCAGCCTCGATTACGCTAAAGAGGACTTTTCGAGAACTGGCTTTTCGCTTTCGGGTTCTCCCAGAATCGACCTCGATGTCAACTACAGCCACGTCGTAGGGCCTAACGCTCTCTTTGGAGATACTAATCCGAACCTGGGTCGACTCTTCTTCTATGCGAGCGCGTCGGACAGGACATTTATTGAAGAAGAGCGGGATGCGGCGCGCGCGACCGCATTTGCGAAGGTTGATTTCCAAGAGAAGTTCGATGGTGGCTTTCTCAGTAAAATGGGGAATCATACCGTCAGCTTGCTGCTCGACGAGAACGAATTCACTCGGTCAACGATAACTACAGAGCCTTTGGTTATGGGGAATAATGCGGATTTCCATCTCAGCACGGATGCCAATGTTTTCCAACGCGAGGGATCGGCTATCTTCTATATCAGCGATCCGTTTCTCAACGCGTTTGATGACCCTAGCTTCCAGCTTTCGGATTTCCACACGACCGGACTCCAAGGCAATGCTAATGTACATCTCCCCGAAAATCACCAAGTACCGTTGGTTTTCAAGTCGGAAGGAGATCCAAACGTACTCGAGAATCGAAATGGAGCGTTGGCTTTCAGGGATACCGGCACTTACACTTCAGCATTCCAGCCTGTCGAAGGAAATCTCACGGGTACCGAGACCAGTTCGCAAGCGTTGAACCTCCAGAGCTTTTTGTTCAACGATCTTCTCGTTGCCAATCTGGGGTGGCGGGAAGATTCCGTGGACGTGCGACGCTTTAATGCGGATAGAACCGTTGAGGAGACTGCACCGAATCCGGACAAGATAAATATTTCGATTGTCGATCCCGCTTCTTTCAATCTCAGCCGTCCTGGCATTAGAACCGAAAAATCTAAGGCGAGCAACTTCGGGTACGGGTTCGTGCTAAAAGCTCCCTCCGAATGGATGCCCGAAGGAATGGGACTTTCGGCTCACTACGGCGAAAACACGAATTTCGTGGCTGCCCCTGGCCAGTTTGATTGGTTTGGAAATAATATTCCCGGCCAAGATGGCACGACCAAGGATTACGGTTTAACCTATTCGGCGATGAATAATAAGTTTGTGGTTCGCGTTACCCGCTATGAAGGGGATATCAAGAATGATACCTATGGCGATGCCTCCTTCGCCTATCGCGTTTTCGCCAATGTCATGTCGCGCCAATACCGTGACCTTTGGGAAGCTCGGAATATGGCCGATGAAAATCAGGATGGAGTCTTCGATATCAACACGACAGGCGACCTAGCAGGTATAGATCCGGACATGAACAAGAATGGATACTTGGATGAAGTGGAAGAGGATCCCGACTTCATGTCGAATTTCATGTCGCTTGAAGACTTCAACACCTTTATGACTGAGTACGAAGGCGCTTGGGACGACTTCGCCCTCGACCAGATGAACTTTGTCTTTAATCCGAAGACGGCCACTGATGAAGCCAGGGTTACGACGACCCAAATCACAACCGGTGTACTGTCCGATACGTCCGATCTTACAGCCGAGGGCTACGAGATCGAGGTGACCGCCAACCCTACGAGAAACTTGCGCCTCGCCTTCAACGCCTCGCAGGGAACCGTTACTCGAAGCAATGTAGCGGGGGGAATGGGCATTCTGGTCAATAACTTCAGGGCAGCCTTTGAATCTGTGCCGCAAGGTCCAAGGCTAGCTAGCCAGGGCAATCCTCTGGGAAGCGCTTTAAGGACCCAAGGGGCTGCCCTTTACCCTACGAATTCGCTATTTGGAGCTCGTATGGCTAATTCTCGACAAGCGGGCGCTTTCTATCTCGGGCAGGCCCTTGACGGTTCGCCGACTCCTGAACAAGCCGAGTGGAATTTTAGATTCGTAGGCAACTATTCCTTCAATGAAGGCGTCTTGAAAGATTTCAACATCGGAACCGCGTATCGCTGGACGGACAAGTCGGCAATCGGGTTTCCGAATCTCCTTGATCCAGACGTTCCCGTTATTATTCCAGATGTAACCAAGCCCTATTGGAACGAGAGTCAGGACTACACCGACCTATGGTTTGGTTATCGTCGCAAGATCTTAAATGACAGGGTGGATTGGAGAATCCAGCTGAACATACGCAATATTTTCGCCGACAGCGATCCCGTGATTGTTCAAACCCAGCCCGATGGTTCGCCCTCTCGCGTGGCGATTCCTGTCCCGCGTCAGTACGTGCTTTCGAATACGTTCAGTTTCTAGATTTTGGTTGGCGCAGTCTATTCTTCATGCGTCCGCATTTGAATAGTATTCAAAACCCTGGGATGATGAATTTTGTCCCAGGGTTTTTATACTAGATAGTGTCTAATAAATAAGTTTTCAGTAATAATCGAGAGGATGGTGGAGCTGCTACCGTATCTCGCCATAGCAATTTTTCCAGAGGCACCCGGCCACAGCGTAATGAACTAATGTAGGAGCGGGTTTACGCCGCGATTTTTTCTTGTTTTATCGCGGCGTAAAGACGCTCCAACATTTGAAAAAACCTAGGCA
>JAJFLS010000316.1 GCA_021772595.1 Opitutales bacterium | reverse complement strand
ATCATTATACAATTCACCCGCTTCCAGCATACTTTGATAACAAGGATTTAAAAAAAACATAGATCCACCTTGCAATTCCCGATCATAGGCCACTCCTGAATAGTCGGTTATTACAACATCGAATATAGATAACGCTTTGTTGAGATCGTTGCCGCAACCCGCTGCAACACGTTCGTAAGCCTCAATTGTCTCGTTCATCACACTTTCATTGGAACTCATTGAAGCAAGTGGATGCAGCTTCACGTGCACGACATACTTCGACTTGTCCAACTCTCGACTCAATAGGATAAACTGACTCATGACGGCTTCCTGTCGCTCTGGCTGTTGATGCCAAGTCGGAAGCAAGAGAATCTTGATTTTAGCAGTACCGATAGCCAGGCTTGATTGTTCTTGCCGAGATGACGATGCATACAGAACGTCCATCCTTGGAGTTCCTGTAACCAGTACCTTCTCCTGAGACAAGCCAAACGCGGATGTCAGCCGAACACGATCTCTTTCACAACCGCATATCAGCAAGGAATGCCTAGCAAGTGCCAACTTCCATAATTTGTATACTATTTTCCCCGATCTTGTTGACCTATCTACGGTGTCGAGCTGTATCCGCTTGATAGGACTTCCATGCCATAGGTTCACGATTTTTTTCCCAAAAACCGCGATTCTCGATATATCGCCGTAACCGTTTCCAATCACAAATACCGATGCTCGAAATACGAGGTATATTCCCCGTAGAGATCCCATTCGGCATACATTGCCAGTACTGGGAACTTTGGTTTTGTCATGCGCCAGCCAAAAAACTTTGATGGTTGGATGTCCCTGAAGATATTCGAAGAAATATCGTGGGTTATCAGTATATCCATGGCTGTTTCCAATTATCCAAACATCCTTGCGCTTTGGCACTATCAGAGACAATAAATTGCACGGCAGGTATAGACATACAAGTATCAATCTCGATGCGACGCGTTGCTGATTGGACAACCTGAGCCTCCGCCACAAGGGTTCCTTCTTATTCTCGAGCGCCATAGTCACGTCTCGTTTTTGACAGACCTTTGAACTTCCAGTATTTTGTTTATCTTCGTCGAAGAAATACCTTTTGTGTATGGGAAGTAAACTATCTTGACCCCCTTTTCTGCAAATTTCTCGTCGAGGGAAGACCATTTCTCACTCTCAAACCAGTCATCCCCCACAAACATGACATCAAACTTGAGCTTACGCCATACCTCCATCTTATCCATTGATTCTTGTGGTATTACCGCGTCAACGTAACTAATGTTTCTAACAATCTCCATCCGCTCATCATAGGGGATAACCGGGTTTTTACCCTTGTATAGAACAAGTTCGTCGACCGTTACACCAACAATCAGGTGATCGCAGAGACCCTTGGCATTCTTGAGAAGATTCAGATGTCCGATATGAAACAAGTCAAACACTCCAGTTGTATATCCAATCGTCATTTTTCGATTTCATCTCTCCATGTTTTTAAGTTATAGCTAAACCATTCATCATATCCGCCACCAAACACCTCTTCGAGAGGAACCGGAAAGCCAATTTTCGGACGGTTAATTATTTTTTCAGATACACCACAGCGAGAGGCAATTTCCTTGAGTGGTCCCTTGATTTGTCCATTGAGATTTCGAAACTCATAGGACGCATTTCCCATCAATTCCACAAGCCGGTGATCCACAAACGGCACCCGAGCCTCCACCGCACAACGCATCGTCGAATTGTCAACACGTCGCAAGAGTCCATGAAGGTGCCTTATTTGAAAGAAGTATCCTAGCCGAGCCAACGCCGTATCACCGGGAAGAGAGCTAATCGCGTAGTCGATCACTTCGTCATCACGATCTGTACCGTATGAGTAGTGCGTGTTCATGAAGTCCACATCCATTTTGTTCTCTTGATAGCAGGCTCTAAAAATCCGATCATACCCCCAGAACAACTCGTCGGCCCCCTCCCCCGACAACACCACGGTGTTTTCCTTTTTGACTCTCCGTGTCATCAAATAAAGAAGACTCTCATTAGGCACTGAAAGGGGCTCCTTCCTTGCATCTATTAGTTCACGAGTAGCATCCAAGAATTCGCTCCGATCGACCGGCACTTGAATATGTTCCCCGCCCAAGAACGAAGCGGCAAGACTACCCCATTCAAATTCGTTACAACTCTCAAAACCGACCGTATAAGTCTGATCGGGATCTAGCAGTAGACTAAGAATTGTGCTGTCGAGTCCGCCACTCAAATACGAACCAACCGGTACATCAGAGCGTTTGCGCAACGATACAGCATCCATAAAGAGCATTTCAATCTCTTCCAGATCTATAGTTTCAGAGGGATCGGGCTCGAGAGTCCAGTACCTCGTGCGCCGTTCACCCAGTTGCCAATGGCCTGCGGGAAACATTTCAACTTCCTCAAAGAACGTATCAGAGAAGAATGTCATTCTCATTTTCCGGTACTGCCTCACTGCAAACTCATTCACAGTCAGAGATGTCAGCTTGTGAATCGGCGCAATTTCACTAGAATAGATCAACACCTCACCACGTTTATATACGTAGAGTGGTTTAATGCCCAAGCGGTCCCGCGCAACGAAAACTTCTTTTGTTCGCTTATTGTAAATAACAAACGCAAACATCCCATTCAGTTCCGCAAGACAAGCTTCTCCCATCTGCATATAGAGACGAAGAAGCACCTCAGTGTCAGATTCCGTTTCACACTGAAGTCGATACTTTTCTCTTAACTCCAAATAGTTGTAGATCTCACCATTGAAGACAATCACATGATCACCGATTTCAAATGGCTGGTTGGAACGGGGATTCAAATCAATGATCGCAAGCCTATTGTGCCCCATCCAATAACCATCACTGGAAATATGCGAACTAGCATCGGGACCCCGATGTGACATTAGCTTTAGGCTTTGTAGCAAATCTAAATCTGTCCACTTACTGTTGAAAACTGTTAATATAGCACACATGTATTTCTGAGTTTACCTCCTCGTTAAGGCCTATGATTCACTGTTAGTTAAAGTTAGGATTTGCTTGTCCATTTATTACTGATCCGGTATCTCAACGGAATTCCCTTCCATCAATGTTGATAGGCGAATGAACTGATTTGTTCGCCGAATTGTTGAACCTTCTTTTAATGGCATCTCTAATTCAATTGTTGTACAGCCATGCCGGCGATGGTTTCGCCGATCGAAATCGAAGCGGTCGCGGCAGGCGATGGCGCATTGCAAACATGGATGATGCGGTCTGATTCGACGATTCGGAAATCGTCGAGCAGTTGTCCGTCGCGGCTGCACGCCTGCGCTCTGACACCGGCGCCACCCGGCTGTAGACAATCTGCGGTTATTTCGGGGATCAGGCGTTGCAAGGCATGCACGAACGCGGTCTTGCTGAACGAGCGATGAAACTCGCCCATGCCAGTTCGCCAATATTTTCGCGCGATCTTGCGAAATCCCGGCCAACGGAGAGCCTCCCAAGTATCTCGAAAACTGAAATCCGTCTTGCGGTATCCTTCCCGCGCGAACGCGAAAACCGCATTGGGACCGCATTCGACTCCGCCATGAATCATGCGAGTAAAGTGTACACCCAGAAAGGGAAACGACGGATCCGGCACGGGGTAGATCAAGTTGCGCACGAGTTGGCGACCCGATTCGTTTAGCTCAAAGTACTCTCCGCGAAACGGAGTAATTCGAAGCGGGAGATCGCTATCGGTTAGCAATGCGATTCGGTCCGCTTGGAGTCCAGCGCAAGCAACGAGAACGCTCGCTGTAAAAGTCTGTTCCGTAGTTGCGATCTCGACACGCCCTGATGAAGAGCGGTGGACAGCCTCGATGCGGCTATCAAGGATAATCTCCCCACCCGCTTCGCGGATTCGATCGGCATACTTTTCGCAGACTGCCTTAAAATCGACAATCCCAGTTTGGGGAACGAAAAGCCCTTTCACTCCAGTACAGTGTGGCTCGATCTCCTTGATCCCCGCTGCGTCGAGGTAGCGGAGCCCTTCAAGGCCATTCGCGCATCCCCGGCGATGGAGTTCATCCAAGTTAGGCAGCTCCGAATCGCTCGTTGCGACCACGACCTTACCGCAAATATCGTGCGCGATTCCTTCTTCGCGGCAGAAGCTCACCAACCGAGCATAGCCTTCGCGGCAGTGTTTCGCTTTGAGCGAGCCCGGCTTGTAATAGAGGCCCGAGTGAATCACGCCGCTGTTGTTACCGGTTTGGTGAGCGGCGAGACGCGACTCCTTCTCAATCACGGCAATGCGCGTCCCAGGTCGGCGTTCGAGCAGATTCATCGCCGAGGAGAGTCCGACAATACCGCCGCCGATTACAATAGCATCAAAATTCATAATTAGAGAGTTCATTTAGTCGCGAAATGGGAATGTTGTCGGGGTGGTTCGCATCTGTCATGCGTCAATAATCTCGGCTTGCACGCCCATACTTTCCAACTGCTTTGCAATTTCGTCTCGGTAAATTGGATTCATGAGAATGACGACCTCAGGCTTTTCAGTCCGTAGATCGTCAGGCGAAACAATCTTTTGGCCAGTTCCCGCCAAGTACAGTCCTTGCTTATGGGGATTGATGTCCACAACGCAGGTTATCTGGTCGTCAACTTGAAGCATGTTCAGGAAACCGACTGTCTTCGCTCCGGCGCCCCAGATGACGACACGTTTTCCGCTTTCACTAAATTCCTCCAATCGGTCGCGCCACATTTTCATTCTCGCCTGCATCTTTTCAGAGAACACTTCAACAAGCGTCGTGAGTTGCGAAATGTCTTCCTTTTCGGATACAGCGCTTTCGGCCGGATCAGCCAAGCGACATTCCAAGCTCAGGAATTGCTCCTGATAGGATTCCTCAATATTCAAAATCTCGAAGCCTTCCTGTCGAAAAATCGACGTCAACGATTCGATACTGAAATAGTTGCAGTGTTCATAGATAATATCCCAAACCGATAGTCGCTCTAGGATCAACCGTACATTTGGAACTTCAAAATATACGATCGCGTCGCGCTGCCCCCCGACGGTCTGACGCGTTGAAGAGAGAAAAGCGACAGGATCTTTGATATGTTCAAGTACGTGACGGCAGCAAATCAAATCACCAGGGTGATCCGTGTATTTTTCGCCATAGAAATCTTGGACGTAGTTAATTCTAGATGCCGCCGGGCTATCAATTCGTTCGCCTTCGTAGCTCGGGTCAAAACCGATTCCGCTATTGTTTCCTTGTTCACAAAGGAGCGAAAGAAAATGTCCTTTGCCACAACCAAGTTCAACAACTTGCTTCTCCCTAATATTGTAGGTATCGATTAGCCGTAAGGCCAGGGCGTTCGCGTATTCCTGAAAAACTGGAGAAAAATCGAGCGAATTGTCATACTTTTGCGAATACTCCAACCGGCTCTCGTCAAACGACTGGTTCCAGATAAATCCACACGAACGACAGAAGACCAGCTTTAAATCGCCTCTTCCACAATCACGTGCTGCAGATGCAGTCGGCCACTGCACGCCGATCGAAACCGGCATGGCGGGAAGAGACAAGAATTCGTGATGGTCGGAAGACTTGCAGATGGGACAATTATTTTTCATAGAGAGGATATTTGACATTAGCAGACCAGTACTGTCGGTATTAACTTATCAGTATTTCGAATTCTTTCGGACTAGATTTACTATTCGAAACTGGTCAGTCCTTTTAGTCCTTTAAACAGGGAGCACTAGCGGGTTTAGGCCCATTCCATCCAGCTGTTCGCCCACTTCTTTTTCGTAGACTGGATTCATCAGGATCACGCAATCAGGTCGGTCTTGTCGCAGCGTTTCAGGGCTGCGAACAGCGTGGCCTGTACCCGGAACGAATTTGCCGTGCTTATGCGGATTTATATCCACCACGAAATCGATTTGCTCTCCTAGCCCGAGGGTTGTGAGAAATGATACGCACTTCGATCCACCACCCCAAACGACAATTCGTTTACCGGCGGAATGGAGTTCGTTGATTTTCGAAAGCCAGCTCTCTTTCAATTTCCTGAACTTTTCTGGAAAGCGACCGACCTCGGCACTGACAGATTCAAGGTCGTCCTCGCCTTCAAGCATCGGAACTGGGGTGCCGCTCGTCGGCTTACCGGCTATTACTATATATTGGTCGTCGTATTCGAGGTCTAGCTCTAGCGGATCAAACCCATGCCGTCTAAATAGGCGAGCGAGCGATCCGGTTGTGAAATAGGAGCAATGTTCGTAGTATATATCCCAAAACGCTGGTTCCTTAAGGACACGATAAACATCCGGCAATTCGAAAAGCAGAAGCGTGTCCGGTCGGTCGCCAATAGTCTTGCGAACTTTTCGCATGAATTCGCTAGTCGGGGAAATATGCTCAAGCGTATGCCGGCAACAAACGACGTCAGCTTCAAGATGTGTGTAGCGCTCGTCATAAAGATCCTGGATAAACTCAAGTTTCGATGCTACGGGCGTATCCAATCTTTCGGGAATAAACGCGGGATCGATCCCAATACCGCGCGCCATTCCATATTCCACCATTAAAGCGAGGAACTCCCCCTTGCCGCAACCGATCTCCAGAACCGACTTGCCCGACAGGTCGTACTGATCGACCCACCGTTTTGCGAGTGACTTAGCGAACGCGTTGAACGTCGGCGAAAAGCCCTGGGACTCCTCGCACGAAGTGGAGTATTCGTGAACCGTCGGATCGAAAACCGTATTCGAAATAAATCCGCACGATGGACAAAAGCCCAGCTTCAGATCTCTTTTCGGATAATCGACAGCATGGTCGCGAGAAGGCATCAGCAGTACTGAATGAACAGGGATGCCCTTCACTTCATAGAACGCCTCCATGCTCCCTGTTTCGCAATTGGGGCATAGAGTCACGCCCGAATCGGATCCAGTCTTGGATTGCGCTTTCATTTCGGTGGGTTGGATAGATGTTTTCAAGAGATATAATGGGTTATACGATATGTACGTTCGGTACAGGAATGATGAATTTCCCGCCGCGTTTCCGGTATTCAGATTGCTGCTTCAGGATTTCCTCTGAAAAGTTCCACGGAAGTAGCACGACATAGTCAGGCTGGTCTTCCAAAAGCTTCTCAACCGGCAGAATTTCTAGATGGGCGCCCGGCATAAACCAGCCGTGCTTGTGCGTATTCCGATCGACAACGTAATCGATCATCGACGAATCTAGGCCGGCAGAGTTCAACATGATCGTCCCCTTGGCGGCGGCGCCGTAGGCAGCGATCCGCTTGCCCTCCGACTTCAATCGACCGACAAGTTCGGCCAAGTCAGACCGCACGACCTGCACTCGCTCAGCGAAATCACGGTAATAGTCGAACCGATCGATACCGAGTTCCCTTTCCTCATCCAGCAAGCGAGTAAGCTCCTCGGTAGGGTTTTCGATTTTCTCGATATAGTAGCGCACCGAACCGCCGTGGGTGGGAAGCCGCTTGGCGTCGTTCAGATAGAGCCCGTGCCGTCGCATCAATCGGTCAACCGACGTCAGCGAGAAATAGCAAAGATGCTCGTGGTAGATCGTGTCGAATTCGCAATGGTCGACCAAATCGCGCACATAGGGCGCCTCGATCGCCACGACTCCGTCGGGTTTGAGCAATGTCTTAATACCTTCAACAAATCCATGCGTGTCCGCCACGTGAGCCAGCACATTGTTACCAATGATCACATCCGCGAGCTTTCCCTCGGACTTCAGCTTCTTCGCTACCTCATTGGAAAAGAACGTATTCAGAGTCGGAACACCTACTTTTTCCGCAGCTGCTGCTTGACGCGGCGCTGGATCAATCCCAAGTACTGGGACGCCCTTCTCGACAAAGTTCTTCAACAAATATCCGTCATTGCTCGCTAGTTCAACGACGAGGCTCGAATCGCTTAGGAAGCGGCGATCGATCAGGTCGCGAGCGTTGCCTCGGCAATGGTCCAGCCACGCCTGCGAGAACGACGAGAAATACATGTAATCCGAACCGAACAGGAATTCCGGAGCCACTGTCTCCAGAATCTGGAGAAGCGTACACTTGGAACAGAATCCAACATCGAGTGGAAACTTGCGTTCTTCCTCTGTCAATTGGTCGCGCGTAAGTATCCTGTCAGACGGAGGCATCATCCCCAAGTCCAGCACGGGCTCCAGCCCGACATTGCCGCATCCGCGACAATGAGCTTCATTACAGCGTTCATTAAACGTTTCAGAGGATTTAGTAGATGATGAGGATCCCATAATAGTTATATTTTTCATTTTTCAGTTCCTCCCTAAGCCTTGGCCGTTTCTCGAAAGTGCAGCTTCTTGTCGATCGAGCCGTTATCCATCAGCATCTTAATGTGAGCGAGACGCTGGTACTTAGGCCCTTCGAATTCTTCGAGCGTTACATCGTACTTCTTATAAGCTTCGTAACATTGTTGGATGCCCTTTCGGACGGTCCATATAGGTCGGTAGTCCGGAAGGTTTTTCATAGCCTTTTCAAAACTAACGCGATAGCAGCGCGTGTCCGCTGAAGCGCCCGAAGCAAACCGCAATTCTGAACCAGGAACCGTATCGCGAACCATTTCCGCGATCTCTCGCACTCGATAGTTCTCGGCTGGTACGCCTATATTAAACGCCTCATTAAATACAATGTCTCGATCGGCTTTGAGCACAGCAATGAACGCTAATGAAATATCCTCGATATGCACGAGCGGACGCCAAGCGCTTCCGTCGCTCTTGAGGTGGACCTTGCCCGTCGTATAAGCCCAGGCCGTCAAATTATTAATCACGAGATCGAACCGCAACTTGGGTGAAACTCCATACGCTGTGGCATTTCTCAGATAGGTCGGGCAAAACGTATCGTCAGCCAGCTTCGAAATGTCGCGCTCAGAGAACACCTTCGATTTTCCGTAAGGCGTCACCGGATTGAACTCCGAGCTCTCGTCAAGCAATCCCTCGCCGCCTGCACCGTACGTGCTGCACGATGAGGAGAACACAAACCGCTTTACTCCCGCCTTTTTCGCGAGCTCGGCGAGACGAACCGTGGCGCGGTGATTTATGCTATAGGTTAGATCCGGGTCGATGTCTCCCAAAGGGTCGTTCGACAATCCAGCCAAGTGAAGGACGGCATCAAAGCCAACAAAATCTTCAAGAGTGGCGTCACGGATATCCTTTTCGATATTGGGAACCTGCGGCATGTCTTCTCCAAAGGTGCTGGAGCGAAACAGATCGCTGTCCATGCCGACAACCTCGTATCCTTCGT
>JAJFLS010000315.1 GCA_021772595.1 Opitutales bacterium | reverse complement strand
AGTATCCTTCTTGCCAGACTTTGAGCCTGAGGTCGCCTTTTCCGAGACTCTCGAAGGGTCCGGCAACAGGATTCGTTTTGCTTCTCTTCTTGCCGAGGTAATCGGAGTCAATCGTCAACACCGAACCATCGGTGTCTTTATAGGGTAGCTTGGAGATCTCGGTCCTGCCTAGCAGTCCCGTAGTTACAATTTGGTTTCGCTGATCAACGCTGGCCGGCTGCATTACGAAATTCAGATGAACCGCATCCTCTTCTTCGACGAGACGAAACATTGGATCGAGCCCCTGCAAATTCCGGGAGAAGTTCTCTCCTGGATACGGGACTGCTCTATCAAGGTATACGTTTCCGCCCACTTGCATAGGAAGTTCCGAGTCCTTATATACGCGCAGCCCATCGCCACCTACTATAATATTGTTATAAAATCTGTTATCGCCTCCGAGGGTTGGGCTCAGTCCAACAATCTCTGTCGAATGTTCCTTATGGTAGGGAGTCTGACGGCTTTGCGCTTTGCGAACAATATTCCCTGCAAACAAATTATGCGAAAAAGCCCCTCCCTGAGACCAGTCCAGTATAGAGTTGTTGGATAAGGATATATTGTTGTCTATTACGTAGGGGCCGTGATTCACCTCGAGGAATAGGTCCTCCGTTACATTGTCGTAGAGCAAGTTGGCGCTGATGCGAGTACCCTGCGTCATCCAGTCCATCCATATGCCTCTGACGCAGTCATGAATCCGGTTATCCTTTATTAACGTGTCAATCGGAGCATGCAGTTTGATACCGGCCATTTCCGCGCCGCCATAGGGCTTGTTGATGTGAATGTTGTAGATGTGATTCCCGGTCACTTGACTGAAAGCGCCACCCATGCTGCCGCAGATACCGGCCGCTCCACAGTTGTAGATCGTATTGTTTCTGATAATATGAGAACCGATATTCTCTTTCGACCACCCTCTTGCCTGAGCGCGTTCGATCGTCTTGACATACCCTTCCGCGCTGTTGGCGGAGGTATTGTCGAACTCGTCACCGTGTTTGCCGAGCGTTAAGCCAACACATTTCGAATCGCTAATCACGTTGTTCTCGATAACCCAGCCTTTGCTCCAATGGGTTCCGATCAGAGCGGGCTGCTCGGAGGTCGGAGCGGCCCACTGCGTGGCAGCGTGACGCATTGTGAATCCACTGACCGTAATGTAGTTGCGTCCTGGTTTATCCGGGTAGAAACAAGTGGGCCGGATGTTGATTTCGATCCGTTCGTGGTTGGGATCCGATCCTGCAAAGTTCGCCCAGATATCTGTGTTCTTGTTGTCAACCTGGCAATACCAGCTCATCGCCCTCTGAGCAGTCGCTTCGAGAGAAACTTCTTCGTATAGCGCCTTCCCGTTGAGATAAACCTCTCCAGTATGATGGACTCTTCCCTGGGGCTTAAACCAATCGCCACTAATGACATCCTGATAGGGATTGTACTCTCCAAAGTAGCTATTAGGCCGCGTCACTTTCCATAGTCCATTGCCTGCCTCGATCCAGCCAGCGACGATCTCAGAGCCTTTGATAATCGCCTCCTCGCCTTCAGCCGCTTTATATGTAATTCGCTTCGCTTCAGACTCCCCGCCCCGTGGCGGATTAATCCGTTCGCGATAGACGCCCGCATGCACGGTAACTACATCTCCGGGCTGCGCTAATTGCGCGACCGCCGAGATCGTCTTGAAGGGGCTTGATACCGTGCCGGAGTTGGTATCGAGACCGGTGGTTGAAACGTAGTACTCCGTGGCGCGCTGCGATGAAACGGCGAGTAGAATAACTAGGCTCGCGCAAATAATTTTCATATTACTATTTCGTGAAATACCTAAACTAAAACTCGCGGTTTTCGGTGACGAATCAATCGAAAAGATACCTCGTTGCATGCCACCGAATCAAGGATTATTATCAATCCGTCTATTCCGAGAAGCTCAAGGAGCCCCGGCAATTTCCCGCTCCGTCACCGGCCACCAGTTGGCGATTTTTTTGGAAAGCTGTTTCACTCGTTTCGGATTTTCGTCCGCCAGATCGTTCTTCTCGTGCGGATCGGATATCAAATCGAACAGTCTCGGACCGGTCTCGTCCGGCGGATACTTCATCTTGCCTCGCCGTCCGTCGTAAGTAAGAAGGAGCTTCCAACGACCGTCGATCACCCAACGATACAACAGCGAGTCCTCGGGCTTGTGGATATTCGCGATATCGTGAGCGAAGGCTTCCCCGAAAATCGTGTCGCGTCGGATACGCTTGCCGTCGCGCAATGCGGGCAGCAAATTCAGCCCCTGCAAGTTATCAGGCGCTTCAATCCCCGCCGCTGCGAGAATTGTAGGCGCAATGTCGATACTGGTGCAAAGCTCAGGACGGTTCGCTTCGTCGATCACTCCAGACCAAGAGAACATTATCGGCGTCCGTGTACCCATTTCGTAAGGACTGCGTTTGGAATGCGGCGCGTAGCCGTTGCTATCTTCGAGCTGGATCCAACCATTGTCGCATACATAGACTATCAACGTGTTTTCTCGAACGCCCTTCGCTTCGATATGATCAACTAGCTGCCCGCAGGTCTCGTCGAACCATTCGCACATCGCGTAGTACTTGGCCACCGCATCGGTCAATCCCTTCGCCTTGTACTTATCGAAAAGCCGTTTCGGCGGCGTGTGCGGCGTGTGCGGCATGAACGGAGCGTACCAGACGAAAAACGGCGTATCGGATTCCACGGCTCCGTCGATGAAATCGAAAACCGGCGCCATTCCTTCGCGCCCGATCTTCAGGCCGTCGTCCCCATGACGGCCTTTCGGCTTCGGGTAGCCTCGGCTCATCCCGTCGGTGAATCCCCCTCGAGCGAATGGCCCCTCCCACCACTTGCCGCTTTGATGGCTTACGTAGCCCGCTTCACCGAGCAGCTTGGGAACCGTTGGCAAGGAATCGATATGCGATATGAGTAACTCCCTAGGATCCTCGCCCGCGGCCGATGCATGAGCCGCGTTCGCGTCCGTATCCGCCGGATCGTTACCGGAGGTACGATGCTGGTGCGTGTAGAGACCAGTCGCAAGCGTCATCAGAGACGGACGACAAAGAGCGGTCGGCACGTAGCCTCGGGCGAAGGTTGCGCTTTCATTCGCAAGTTGGTCGATTCGTGGCGTATCGATATGTTCATGACCCATAAACCCGTAGTCCGTCCAGCTCTGGTCGTCGGATAGAATGAGCACGATGTTGGGCTTGTCCTGGGCAGAGTAAACCCAACTACAGAGAGAGCCTAAAACGCAAAGGGTAAGAAGATTCGTTTTCATATTTAATTCGATTGATTAGCGGGGAGCGGCAGATCTCAAGCCGCCGAGAGCAGAGCATCATAGACGATTCGCATTCAAACACGCGCGCCCCGCAAAAACCATGCAAAAATCCTCGAAGCCGATTATGTACCAAGATTTGCAAGAAACATACTAGTAAGATAGGGACAATTAAACCAATATGCCCACTCCCATATCTTTCAAGGCAAGGAGGACCGGTCCTCCGATCGAATAGCTGACTGTCCGAGATTCGAACCCTCGCCGTAATACTGCTGAACCGCATGATCTCACAATCGCTTTCCCACCCCTCTCTGCAAATACAATGAAAACCAATCGATCTCGCACACCTTCTCCCTTCGGACCTGCGCTCCTGGCGCTCGTTGCAACCTGCCTTTTCCTTGGCGCGACCGCCCAGGCCCAAGACGGATTCAAACCCATTTTCAACGGAAAGGACCTCTCCGGCTGGGAAGGCCAAGATGGACTTTGGCGGGTCGAAGACGGCACCATCGTAGGCTCCACGCACGGAGTGACGCTCGAAGCCAACACCTTCCTGATTTGGAGAGACGAGGAAGTAGGCAACTTCCACCTGAAGCTCCAATTCAAGCTGCAAGGCGATAGTAATTCCGGCATCATGTACCGCGCACAAGATCTCGGCGGCGTTCCCTACGGACTCTCCGGCCCCCAGCTCGACATCCATCCGAAGCCCGAGTACATGGGCATGTATTATAGCGAGCAAACAGGCCGCGGCATCGTCGCCCAACGCGGGCAGAAGGTCCTCGTTCCCGCAGAGCTCGACGCCAATGGAAAGTCGAAGCCGCAAGTCAGAGGCAAGGTAGGAGACGATGAAGAGTTCAACGTTTTTCATTGGAACGAATACGAAGTCATCGCCGTCGGCAATCGACTCATCCACAAGATCAACGGCCTCGTTACCGTTGATGTCGTAGACCGCTTTCCAGGAGCCGCGAAGAAAGGCGTCATTGGACTTCAATTACACAAAGGTCCGTCAATGCTCGCCTTCGCAAAAGACATTCAGCTGAAACAACTCAAAGGCAAAGAGGCCCAAGACACCATCAAAGCCGCCATCGCGCGGCAAAAAGGAAACCAGCAAAACGCCGACCCGCTCGAAGGTCGCGCCATGAACGAAAACCGGGCCACGCCGCGCAATAGAATCACCGCCAAAGCCGGCTTCCAAGTCGAACTCCTATACTCCGTTCCCGGCAAATCTCAAGGCTCCTGGGTCAACCTCTGCCTCGACGACAAAGGCCGCATCATCGCGAGCGACCAGTTCGGCGGACTCTATCGATTTCCCACGCCCGCAGCCGGCCAGGCACTCCACCCCGAATCAATCGAACGCGTGCCCGCCGAGATCACCGCCGCCAACGGCATGCTTTGGGCATTCGACGCGCTCTACCTGGGCGTCAACAACTACGAAGACAAGTCCAAGTCGGGGCTCTATCGCGTCACCGACTCAAACGGCGACGACAAGCTCAACAAGGTCGAACTGCTCCGTTCCATGGAAGCCCGAGGCGACCACGGCATTCACTCCGTCCATCTCTCGCCCGACGGAAAATCGATCTTCCTCATCACGGGCAACAACACCATCCCCGCCGAATACGCCGCCTCGCGCGTCAACACGAACTGGGGCGAGGACCACCTCCTTCCCCGCATGCCCGATGGACGCGGACACAACCGCGATCGATTAGCCCCTGGCGGCATTATCTACAAAGTCGATCCCGACGGGAAGAACTTCGAAATCTACTCCCACGGCTACCGCAACATCTTCGACGCAGCCTTCAATGCCGACGGTGAACTCCTCACCTACGATGCCGACATGGAGTACGATTTCAACACTCCCTGGTACCGCCCCACCCGCGTGCTCCACTCCGTGAGCGGCGTCGATTTCGGCTGGCGCAACGGCACCGGTAAATGGCCCGAGTGGTACGCCGACAGCGTCCCGGCAGCCGTCAACATCGGCCCCGGCTCGCCCACTGGCGTCACCTTCGGCTACGGCGCGAAATTCCCTCCCAAATACCAGAAGGCGCTCTACATCCTCGATTGGAGCTGGGGCAAAATCTACGCCGTCCACCTCAAGCCCGACGGCTCCAGCTACACCGGCGAAAAAGAAGACTTCGTATCAGGCGCCCCACTACCGGTTACCGACGCCATCATCAATCCCGCCGACGGAGCCATGTACTTCACCATCGGCGGGCGCAGGGTCCAGTCCGGCATCTATCGCGTCACTTATACAGGCAAAGCCGACACCGCTCCCGTCGACGCGAAAACCGGCGGGCAGAAAGCCCGCGACTTGCGCCGGAGTCTCGAAGCTTTTCATGGAAAAACGGATACGAACGCTGTCAAGACCGCTTGGCCTCGCCTCAATCACAAAGACCCCTTCATTCGCTCCGCCGCTCGCATCGCAATCGAAAGCCAACCCCCCGACACCTGGTCCCGCCGCGCCCTCAACGAGAAGATTCCTGAGCGCCGCATCGGAGCGCTTCTCGCCCTCGCCCGCGTCGAAGGCATCGACCGCTACCACCGCGAACGGACCGACCCGACCGTGAATGAACCGTTGCGCGACCACATCCTGAATTCGCTTTTAGAAATTGACTACAGCGCCCTGGACGAAACCTATCGCCGCGCATTGGTTAGAACCTATCAAATCGCATTCAACCGATTTGGACGCCCCAGCGAAGCGCTCGTCGACAAAGCCATCGCCCATCTCGACCCGCATTTCCCGGCGGACACAATAGAGTCGAATCAGATTCTTTGCGAAACGCTCGTATACCTCCAGTCGCCCACCGTCGCCGAAAAAGCGATCGCGCTCCTCAAGAAAGCCCTCACTCAAGAGGAACAACTCGAGTACGCCCGCTCGCTCCGCATGCTTACCGCTGGCTGGACCAACGAACTCCGGACCGACTACATCGAGTGGTTCCTCAACGCGGCCAACTACCGGGGCGGCGCCTCTTTCGAAATCTTCATCGAGAACATCCGCAACGAAGCCATGGCGACTTTGACGCCCAAAGAGCGTAGCGATCTCGCTGAAGTTCTCGCACGCAAGCCCGTCAAGAAATCGCCTATAGAAGCGCTCACCGCCAACTTCATGAAAGGCCGGACCTTCGTCAAAAACTGGACGCTCGACGACATCGCCGCCGAAGCGGAAGCCAACATGGCCAACCGCGATTTCGAAAAAGGCCGCGCCATGTTCGCCGGCACCGCTTGCTACTCCTGCCACCGTTTCCAGAACGCCGGCGGATCGACCGGCCCCGATCTCACCGGTTCGGGCGGACGCTACTCACCCCGCGATTTTCTCGACCAGATCATCAACCCCAGCAAGGAGGTCAACGAGCAGTTCGTCCCAATCGCAGTCGAGATGCTCAACGGCGACACCCACTACGGCGTAGTCGTCAACCTCAAGGGAGACGTTGTAATGCTCAACACCGACCTCACCAACCCCAACCAGCGCGTCAACATCGACCGCAAGCAGGTCAAGAGCCTCGAGCCCTCATCGATATCGCCCATGCCCCCTGGACTGATCAATCTCCTGACCAAAGAGGAAATCTTCGACCTCACCGCCTACGTCCTCAGCGCCGGCAACCCCGACGACCCCCGCTTCGCCAAGAAGTAGGAAAGAATATTCGCCCACAGATAGACGCAGATAGCGTATTCATTTTTCGCCCACGGGTCGCACGGATTTCCACGGATGGATAAAGGTAGGGCTGATCCCGCTCAGCGGAATCAGCCGATGAGATTGCCCACGAAGTTCACGGAAAACACGAAGAAAATTTTGATTTCCACAAAAAGGCGTAAAGAAGTACAAAAACTGGCAATTCAAGATACGACTTTTTGCGCTTTTTGTGCCTCTTTGCGGCTAACAATTTCCGTTCTATTAGGTTGAGGCAATCCTGCTCTCGCATAGCGAGATCCTGCTCGCCAACGGCGATCCCTGTTCATGGATAAATCTCAACCTATTATCAAACAGGGATCCGGCCTTGCCGGAACAGGATAGCCTAACGGCTAGCAGGATCGAGCCAGTAATCATTATTTCCACACAGAGTCCGAGGTCGCGGTATCGAATTGGGAATACGTCCCAGCCTATTTGCATGGAGAATCGATTGCTATCAAAGCCTCGGTCTCTTTCGAGTTCACGGAATTTCAACAAGTCCGCATGACGCAGAAAGCCAGGCGATAACGAACCGAACTTTTGCGCCTCTTGCTCCTTTTTGTGGCTATAAAAAACTCCTTCCCGACAATGATCCGCATCGTGTGATCAAACCCAATTCTTGGATACTAGCACGCAATACTAATCCCCTGTAGCCACGATCGCCGATCGCGGTTCATTGCAAGGGGCGTTCCGCGATCGGCGATCGCAGCTACAGAGGAAATCGATTAAAGTTTCGATTTAGAATCGCGTCTACAAGACCCTATTTCTCTCGAAGAATTTCCTGGACGCGACTGGCTTCCTTGCAGAAACTCCCGAGGTTCAAAGCGAGCGATACCTCGGCTCGCAGCTGCGCCTCCTCTAGGTGTTTAGCGATTCAGTTATAACTCAAAGAAAGATCGTTATGAAAAAAAATATTGCGGAGTTTATCGGTACATTTTGGCTAGTTCTTGGCGGGTGCGGGAGCGCTGTGTTGGCGGCGGCGTTTCCTGACGTTGGCATCGGTTTACTCGGGGTCTCGATGGCCTTCGGATTGACCGTACTGACGATGGCCTACGCGATCGGTCACATCTCCGGTTGCCACCTCAATCCAGCGGTCTCGATCGGGCTTTGGGCAGGCGGGCGTTTCCCGGCAAATCAACTGCTCCCCTATATCATTTCCCAAGTCCTTGGCGCTATCGCCGCTGGAGGCGTGCTCTATCTTATCGCGAGCGGCAAGGCGGGCTTCGATCTCGCTGGCGGATTCGCGTCAAACGGATACGGAGCGCATTCTCCGGGCGGCTACAGTATGCTCGCGGCTCTGGTGACGGAAGTCGTTATGACTATGATGTTCCTGATCGTCATCTTGGGAGCGACGGACAAGCGAGCGCCCGCCGGCATGGCGCCTCTTGCTATCGGCCTTTGTCTCACCTTGATTCACTTGATCAGCATTCCCGTAACCAATACTTCGGTAAACCCCGCCCGCAGCACAGGCGTCGCCATTTTTGTCGGCGACTGGGCAGTTTCGCAGCTTTGGCTTTTCTGGGCAGCTCCAATAGTCGGCGCATTCATCGGCGCGAGCATTTATAAATGCATCGGTAGCGAAGGAGACGAATAGAGAGAGACCAGCACATTACATCGGTAGGGAGGACCGGCTGGAGCGCGATTATGGGTATCACTTCGTCATCATCTTTGTCATTGTCTTGATCTGAAGCGTCGGAAAAGGACGAAGATGATGACGAAGACAAGGACGATGATACCTAATCGGGTGACAGAAACAGTCGCGCCTGGCAGTCGGTCCCTACCCTTGCTTGGCTTGTTAGAATCCTGTTGGCGAAGCCATTCTGTTCCCGCTGAGCGGGATCCCTGTATGAAATCGCTCTCGGCTGCCTAGGGATAGGCAGCCCTACCTTTCTACGCCCGACCTTCCCGGTAAGCGCTGGGACTTTGGCCGGTTTCCTTTTTGAATACAGTGGCGAAATATTGGCTGGAGCTAAAGCCGCATTGGCCCGCGACTTCGGTGACGCTCAATTGAGCATTCTCTCCCCAGAGCGTCTTTGCATATTCGATACGTGCCACGGTTAGAAATCTCGACGGCGAGACGTTTTCGAGTTCCTGACAAATCTCGGTGAATCGCGTGGCTCCAAGGCCGCAGCGTTCCGCCATTTCCGTAACGGTCCACGGGTAGCTCAGATGCTCGCCATGCGTAGCGAGTTCGTCGAGGAACAATGATACCGTCCGCTCCGATGTGGAGAGCGACGCGTCCATTGGCACGTTCTCCTTTTCCAGTATCTCCAGAGTCAATACAAGCAGCTCATTCACGTAGGCGGCCACACGCGACAGGGACGTTCCCGCGCCTTTCCGCTCCACCGCCTTGGCTATGTTCTGCCAGCAGCTTTGCATCGCGCTATCGGCTTTCCAAACGGGATGCTCGTTGCTCCTCAGGTGGAGCGTCAGCCTTTCGAGATCTGCGGGCAACATGGTTATCCAACTCGGCCAGTTCCATTCCTGGTTCGGACGGCGTATTCCAACATCGAGAATCAGCCAATGCAGCTTTCCTGGCGTGACGTTTGGCGAGCCGACGCGATGCGGTTGCCAAGGGCGAGTTATAGTGATATTTCCAGGCCGCAGATTAAACGCGCTTCCTTCCGCGCTGAAAGGGAGGGAGCCTTTTTCCAGGTACGTGATTTCGATCCCCTCGTTCCGATGCCAATCCAAGCCCCAGTTCTGAATCTTAGCGGCGTCCCAGTAACCAATCGCCCGCAGACCATCCAGATCGTCCCCCTTGAGAGGCTCGCCCGGATACGTCCCCCGGGCAAGAGCGCTCAACTGAATGTCTCCGTCGGAAAACGAACGCACGAGCGGCTCGCATCTATCGGCGTGATAGACTTTCTGCTCGGAAACGAAGATGGGCTTGGGGGACGGCATGACAGGAGTGGTCAAGCATGCGCTCGACGAGATTTGTTCAAAAATAGGCGTCGCGGATAATTGAACGCTTTTGAATGGAAGAAAGTGATATTCTTATATAGCTGAATATCGAACGATATCTGGCTCAATCCGAAACTCAATTAATCAAAAGGATATCGCGCTATGGGAAACATCAGTTTTGGCATTAACATGGAGTACGTTCGCCATGCGGACAAGACCTTCGAATGGGGCGTCGCGAAGGCGGCCGCATTGGGGTACGAATATGTGGAGCCGATGGTCCACTGGGGCCGCGAATTGCTCAGCGAGGCAGGGTATTTCCACAGCGTGTCGATGCTGGACGATCCCATGCGAATCAAGGAGGCATGCGCCAAGGAAGGTATCAAGCTCTCCGGACTCAGCGCCCACACACCCCTCTGCAAGCCGGAGATCAGCGTGGAGTACCTAAAGCAAGCGATCCGTTTCGCGGCGGAGTGCGGCGCGCCGGTCGTGAACACCGACGAAGGGCCGAAGCCTGACTGGACATCGGAAGAGGAAGATCACGTCCTGATGCGCTACACGCTCGGGGAGGCCGCCAAAGTGGCCGAGAAGCGCGGGATACTGATCGGCATTGAGCCCCATCAGCAGTATTCGAAGCATCCCGACGGCTTGGACCGGATCTACAATCTGGTCGATTCGAAGGCTATCGGCATTAACTTCGACACGGGAAACAGCTTTCTTTGCGGACACGATCCGTACGAGTGGCTTGAGCGAGTCAACAACCGCATGGTCCATTTGCACGCCAAGGATATCTCCGTAGAGCAATCCGATTCTGAACGCGGGAAAGTGACAGGAACGCCCGTGGGCTGCGCCTGCGGAGAAGGCGTCATCGACTGGGCTCGAATCATCGAGATATGCTCGCGTTGCCCCAACGATATAGTCGTGAGCGTCGAATGCGGCACTATAGACGAAGCGGAACGCAGCATAGCGCATCTGAAAGGACTGATGGTCACGGCATGACGCGTTGGATTTCATGGAGCTTCATCCTAGCCGTTTTGGCTGGAGCAGGCGTTTCCTCCTTCGCGGAAGAAACGCCCAGCGAGCCCGTCGCCTGGCGATGGGAGTTTCAAGAAAACGCTTACTTGGCCCTGCATGGGCCTAGCTGCGAAGTCTTCAAGCTGCATTTCTCGCCGGAAACGGTCGCTCCCTATTTCGATCCGCTCAACACTCCCAGCGGCGAAGCGCTCATCTGGAACGGACCCGGCGATCACGTCTGGCATCGGGGATTGTGGTTTTCCTGGAAATACATCAACGGCGTCAATTTCTGGGAGTACGAGAAGCCGACCGGCCGGCCAGCAGGGACAATCCGTATCAAATCCGTCGAACTCGTCGACGCCAACGACAAGCGGGCGATCCTTAGCTACCGCCTACTCTTCTCTACCAAACCCGACGGGGCTCCTGTGCTGATTGACGAAGTCACTCTACGATGCGAGACGCCCAAGTCGGACGGAAGCTACGCGATCGACTGGCACCGGAAGTCGACCGCGTTGAGCGATGTTCAACTCAACCGGACTCCCCTCCCTCACGAGCCGGATGGCAAACCGTTCGGAGGATACGCGGGACTCTCCTGCCGTTTTTCAAAAGACCTGGGCGATGTCGTAGTTCAAGAGAGCAAAGGAAATATCGGCATGGATGGACATGGCAATGCCGCCCGCTGGATGGACATGACAGGCGAGCAAGACGGAAAAACAATGGGCGTCGCTCTATTCGATCACCCGAGCAATCGCGACTATCCGACAAAATGGTTTGTCGTCCAACGAGAGAAAGCGACAGGAGATTTCAACTACACCAATGCCGCGTTGCTTTACGACGGGCCAATCGAACTGAAAAAAGGCGAGACGCTAGACTATCGCTGGCGTGTATTGGTCCATCAAACACGGACCAATCCAGAAACCATGGAGCAGGAATTCACAAATTTCACAAAGCATTAAGCAATCGTCAGTCGACTCCTTTCTCCACAATCTAATTTCTACACCAACGAGAAAATGAAGCAGAAAAATTCCACTGAATGTAATCGACGATCCTTCATCGCCAAGTCGGCGACAGCAGCAGGATTCCTAGCATTCCCGACCATCGTTCCCTCAAGCGTGTTCGGCAAGAATGCTCCAAGCAATCGCGTCAATGTAGCGTCCATCGGGGTCGGCGCCCGAAGCAAAGTCGTCAACGAAGCCGGGGTCGCCAGCATCGCAAACGCTCGCATCATCGCCTGCGCCGATCCCAATCGAAACAACCGAGATCGCTTCGTAAAAGTCATCAACGAGAAATACGGCGGAGATTACTGCCAACCCTACAGCGACTTCCGCGAAGTCCTGAAACGCGACGATATCGACGCGGTTACGATTTGCACGACCGACCATTGGCACGTGCCTCTGGCAACCGCAGCCGCGCGTGCTGGAAAGGATATGTATGTGGAAAAGCCCGTTGGCGTATCCATGACGCAGGCCATCCGGCTCAGAAAGGAAATCGAAAGCAGGCGCTTGGTTTTTCAATACGGAACGCAGCAACGCTCCACGCGGCATTTTCGACAGGCCTGCGAGCTGGCGAGAAACGGATACATCGGCGACATTAAAAGCATAGACGTATGGTGCGACAACATGTACACGCAAGCTCACGTGCGGAACGAAAAGCCCTACGGCGAAACGCTCGAAGCGCCCGTGCCGGACTACTTGGACTACGACATGTGGATCGGCCCGGCTCCATTGAAGCCCTACTCCGTCGATCGCTGCAAGAACACCAGCGGTTTCCACGTCTACGACTATTCGCTCGGGTTTATCGCCGGCTGGGGAGCGCATCCGCTGGACATCGCCCAATGGGGTTTGGGCATGGACCACACCAGCCCGGTCTACTACGAAGGATCAGGCACCCTGCCGCCAAGCCAATCGCTGTACGACACGATCCACTCATGGGACGTCCACTGCCATTACGCCAACGGCGTTTCGTTGAGATTTTTCAGCAAGGACTACGCAGAGCCAATCGTATCCAAATATCACTACGCCGTTAAGAGTCTTGGAACAGTCTTTCATGGTACTCAAGGCTGGATCGGCGTAGACCGCGAAGCCATGTATTCGCACGACCGAAACAAGCTTCGCTCCGTCAAC